>JAFSWY010000204.1 GCA_017444295.1 Selenomonadaceae bacterium
GGGAAAGGTGGGCCTGGCGGACAAGGCGGATGCCTATCCGGAACAGCTTTCCGGCGGGCAGCAGCAGCGCGTCGCCATTGCGAGAGCCCTTGCCATGCGGCCGAAGGTCATGCTTTTTGACGAGCCGACCTCGGCCCTGGACCCGGAGATGGTGGGCGAGGTGCTGGATGTCATGCGGAGCCTTGCAGAGTCCGGCATGACCATGGTGGTGGTCACCCATGAGATGGGCTTTGCCCGTGAGGTGGGGGACCGTCTGCTGTTCGTGGACGAGGGCCGTATCATTGAGCAGGGAACCCCGAAGGAGGTCTTCGAGCATCCCAGGGAGGAGCGGACGAAGCTTTTCCTGTCGAAGGTGCTGTAGGCAATTGCAAGAGAAAATTTGAAAGCAGCAGTGTGGCAGGGAGGCTTGCTTATGAGATATCCGGCCGGAAACGAGATGGGGAGGAAACTGTTCCTTGATTTGGTGGAACGAGCGGAGCGAGATAAGTATGACGATGATTTTCTTTTGCTGCTGATTGAGTACCGGAACATGTATCCGGACTCGGAGCATTTTGACCTGTTTTATGGACGGTATGCGGCATTTCATGGAAATTATGGTCTTGCTCTGGAACATGCCCAAAAGGCGTACAGGAAGCGCAAGGCCAATTTCGAGGCATGGAAGCTCCTGGCAAAGTGCTATGTGGCATTGGGGCAGCCGGAGAAAGCGATTCCTTTTCAGGGGCTTTGCTGCAAGTTCTATACGCGAAAGCTGGAAGTGACGATGCCATTGCAGGAACTGCAAAGGCATCTGGGGGAATTGAGCGTGGCGATGGGGAGAGGAACCTTTGCTCCCTTTTGCGAGGAACGAATGGTGTTGGAGGGAGAGCGGCTGGATTCGAGAAAGAGCGTCTTTGTCGGCGAGGCACTTCCCCTTCCTGCCGACGGGGAAGGCTATGCCTACTGGGTCGGGGTATACAATGAGGCAGGCGTGCGAGGCGGTTGTGGAAGGCTGCTGCAGCAGGTCATCGGAACGGAGGAGTTTTTTGAGTCTGCCGGGGATGAATGTGTCTTTGATATCGGACGTGCCAAGGTGATGAAGGAAATCACCGTTGATCCCGGGGAGGGGACGGTGATCCTTCCGGTGGCGGCTGCATTGGGCAACCAGATGGTGGATTTCAGGAGCGATGCTATTGCAGACCAGGCACCGGCAGGGCAGTGGGAGTACAATTTCTTTCGCATCGACCAGCCGACGCATGTCTCGTCGAATGCGCCCTTGGCATTTGGCAGGCCGATCCGCCTGGGTCATGGTCCCGGCCGCAGGAAATTCGTCCTGAACATTCTGGTGGATGCGTTGAGCTGGAATGTGCTTCGCGGGCAGGATTTTCGATATATGCCCCGTACCATGGAATTCTTTTCCAAGGGCATCATTTTCAACCAGCATTTTTCGGTGGCGGAGTTTACCTATCCCGCACTTCCCTCCATTGAGACGGGGATGTATCCGCATCATTCCCAGGTGTTCTACGAGCGGGCGGCAATCTATCTCGATGAGGGATATGCCACCATGTCAGAGAGGATGAAGGAACTCGGGTATTACTGCGTGAATGTCATGGGCGGAGGGGACTCCGTTTACAACGGGGCCACCCGGGGATATGACAGGCTCTTGGTCAATGCCTATGACATGCCTGCTTATGTTGGCGCGGAGCGGGCAGTACGGCAATTGGAGGCCTTCTCGGAGTGTGACCAGTTCCTGTTCCTGCACTTCACGGAGCTTCACCCCTGGGCTGCCATGGAATATCCCACGCGGCTGGAAACCCAGACGAAGCTTTCCCTTCGGGAAAGATTGACGGGAGGGAAGCGAAATGTTCCGAGTGTCTATCTGCCCAATACGGAACTCTATCAGATGGCCAATCGGCAGGCGATGGTGGATGTGGATCGCAGCCTTGGGATGCTGTTTGATTATATCGCTTCCCATTATGACGAGGAGGACTATATCATCCAGTTGTACTCCGATCATGGCGTGCCCATTTACGACGAGCATCCAAGCGTCCTGAGCGACAACCAGACCAGTACGGCGTATATGCTGCGGGGCAGCGGTGTTCCGGTAAAGGGTATGGTGGATGAATTGACGAGCGCTGTGGACATCTATCCCGTGCTGGCAAAACTTGCAGGATTTCCGGTGGGGGATTGGGTGGATGGCAATTTGCCGGCAGTGTTTGGCGGAAAAGAGAGGGAATATGTATTCAGCAACTCCTTGTTCCCCGGACAGACGTACAAGCTCTGCATCCGGACGAAGGAGCATGAGTTCTATCTGGAATCATTGAAGCCTGTGGATCTGGATGGCACAGTGGATCTCTCCGGGGCAGAAGCGTCCATACATGCAAGAGATGGGGGGGATTGTCTGGTGGAAGATCCCGCATTGGAACGGGATTTTCTGCGATTGGCAGGGGAATTCACCTCTTCGGTCAATCATGAGGGGCGTCAATGGGAGTCCGTGATGCATCCTTGTCTGGATTCCTTCCGTGCAGGATGGGCGCCTGCATCGAATTCATGATGGATGTATTTTTTTGAGGTTGACAAAATATATCTTTATGGCTATAATATGGCTTATGGTTGTTTCATCGGCCAGAGGTATTTAATTTCTAGGAGGAGTTTCGAATGACAGGCAAGGTTAAATGGTTCAGTGCCGAGAAGGGTTATGGCTTTATCGAGAGGGAAGATGGCGACGATGTGTTCGTTCATTTCTCCGCGATCCAGGATGAGGGATTCAAGACACTGACA
>JAFSWY010000205.1 GCA_017444295.1 Selenomonadaceae bacterium
CGTTATTCTTGTCAACCCTAAGTTCTGCCATACCAACTACACATCCCGCACCATATCCATGAAATCCTCAAAGGCATAGGCACCTTCCATGGGCTTCTTGTCGAACACCATGAAATATCCGAACTGTCCCCCGGCGGCTCCTTCCCATGCCTTGCCCAGTTCCAGCTTGCGGCGGGAATCGGAGTTGTCCCGGTCATCCCCCTTGGTCTCGATGGCAAGGAGAACACCGCTTTTGGTTATGGCGAGGAAATCCGGGTAATGGTTCAGGAACCCGTTGATGAAGAAGCCCTTCCGCTCCATGTTCCTGTGCCACCAGCGGATGTTGGGCAGGGAGGCCAGCCCCATGACGGCGCGGTGCTCGAAGTCGTTCATCCTGTCCTCCTCCGCCTCGTAGAGAGAACCCGCGATGTTCTTGGTGTAGCGGAGGGGCGAAATCTCTTGGGGCAAGCGGAAACCGGGGCGGCAGAAGATTTTTTTGGCGGCAAGCTGGCGGTCAAAGGCTTTCTTGGCGTAGCTCGCCATGAGGCTACTGATTTTCTCGGAAATCTTGCGGCTGTAGAGGGATTGGTTCTGCGCCAGCTTATCCAGCATATCCTCGTCAAATGGCTCCAAGATGCGGGCAACGTATTGGCGAATGTCCGAAGATGAGAGAGCATCCCGCTTGCGGTCGATGGCGGCGGTCATCATCTGGATGGCCTCGTTTTTCTTCTGCTCCTTCGCCAGCTTGGAGAAATGCTCTTGGAAATACATGGCCTCCACGGAAGTCAGCTTCTTGTATTTCGGCAAATCGTCCTCCTCCACGTCCACGGCGAAAATATCCGCCGTGAGACTCCCAAAGTCGATTTGAGTGTCCTTGTCCCGCAAGGTGAAGCCTTTCCACAGAGATTCCCGGGTGAGCAGCCGTTCCTCCTCCCCTCCGAACAGTCCTTGTGATGTGGCTTTGAGAAAGAACTGAGGCAGACGGAGTTCCAGAGCATCCCTAAAGGCTGAATGAACTTTGAAATGGGTCATTTTCTCCTGTTCCTCCGGGGCGCGATTATCCGCTGATTTCGTCTGCTGATAGGATTCATTTCCTTTATGTGCGGCGTATAGCATGGAGCGCACTTCGTCGTTTGCGATACTGTCCGTCGGCTGTGCTGTATATTCTGCGGGGAGCACATTGGCTCCGCTCTCTTGCGTTGCAAGCGTTGATGTTTCAGGCAAGTCGTGGCTTTCTCCCGATATAGCCGTCACGGGGTCATGGGCGGGGATTTCCGTCACGCCGGGGAGTGGCTGCAGGACAAACTCCGGCACTTGCTCCCCATCCTCCGGGGTGTCGCTTGCCAGACGATATTCCTTCTCCGAGAAGCCCGCTTGGTTCAGCCCAGCCACGATGTTGTCCAAAGTCTGCCGGAAATCCTCGGAGGCGGTGAACACATAGCAGAGATTCAGAAACTCGTTCTTCATCTGCCGGGCATAGGGACGGCGCAGGATGCGCCCCAGAATCTGCTCCACCTCCACCGGTGAGGTGCGGTTGGCCAGAGAGGAAAGGACATAGGCAAAGGGACAGTCCCAGCCTTCCTTCAGTGCGTTGATGGTGATGATGTAACGGATAGGGCAGTCCGCCGCCATGAGATCCACGCCCTTCAGGTCGTTCACCGTGGCGGTCTTGATGGCGATTTCCTCCTCCGGGATGCCATACTCCTTGATGAGATTCGCCTTGATACGGTCAAAGGTGGCTCTGTCCTCCTTGCCTTTCTGCGCCGTCTCCGCTTGGAAAAGCACAATGGGACGGATGGGAGCCTTACCGGGAATGTTCTCCCCCTTGGCATATTCCTCCAGCACATTCCGAAGATGAATCGCCCCCTCGATGGCCTCCCCCTGGCTTTGCCGTGGATAGACGATGACGGGGAGCTTCACCATATTCTCTTCCTTGAGCCGCCGCGCCGGAACGTAGCTGATGATGTTACTGTCCTTCTTCGGCGTAGCGGTAAGTTCCAGCACAAAGGAAGGGTTGAAGTTCTGAAGCATTTCAAGGGAAAGTGGCGTGACAGCGTGGTGGCTCTCGTCCACGATTACCAAGGGATGGAGGGAACGGACAGCCTGAATGAGCGCCGTAGCATCCACCTCCGGTAATAAGTCAGCCTCTTCGCCCAATTCCGACACAAAGGCGGCAAGATTGCCGTTTTCCTGATAGGCTTTGCGGCCCTCCTTGCTCTTGGTGCGGAAGGAATCGTAGCTCAGAACGAAAACGGAGAGCTGCTCACCAACAGTAGCGGCAGAGAAATTCTGCCCCGCAAGAAGAGCCTCTTTGCCGTAGATTTCCACCCGGCCATGAAAGTCCCGCTCCAGCCGCTGGCGGTAGGGATGTCCCGCATCCGTCAGATTCCCGTAGGTCTGGGTGAGAATCGTTTCCGAGGGAACCAGCCAGACCACGGCGCGGTATTTCAAAGGGATTGCCTCGAAAATAGGACGGATGGAAGCCGCCGCCATAAAGGTCTTGCCTCCCCCGGTGGGAACCTTGAAACAGACATGGGGAACCCCCGGAAGGCGGCTCACATAGGGCGGTCTTGCGGGGACATCCTTTGTCTCCCAATAAGAGGCGTATGCCTTGGAAAGACTGGATTCCCGATTCATGAAGTCAAGGAAGGATTGCAGGTCGCGAATGGCTTGCTCCTGATAGCTTTTCAATTCCATGTTGCACTCACCTCCCTACAGTACCGCAATATCACGGGGGATTTTCTTGAATACGATATGGTGCCGCACCATGAATTCCTCGGAAAGGAGACAGCGGTCGGCGTAGATGACATAGGACTCGGCCTTTTCCGTGATGGTAGCAAGATAGTCCTCGTCCAGAAGGGTCGCTTCTTTGGGGCGATAGTGGAAATAGTAGGCGGTCTGCTGGAAAATGCCCAGAAAGTCCTCCTCCCCCATGCCCTCCATAGGCACGTCGTGTGTTTCCATGTACCAGACATAGCGGCGAATCTTGGCCGTGGAAATGTTTTCGTTCAGCACACCATTCTCCATCAGGGGTGCGCCAATCTCATAGAAATCAAAGCCCCCGCCGGTGCCGGATGCGACATTCTTCCCCTCGCCATAGCCAGAAATCACCCGGCGCACCCGCTCGGCGGTGATGGTTTCGGCATAGTCCATCATTTCGATAAGGATAAATTTGCGGTTGCCGCCGTCCTTCTTGTTAAGGTTGAGAACGGCATGGGCGGTAGTACCGCTACCGGCGAAGCTGTCAAGGATAATGGAGTCTTTGTCCGTGGCCTGTTCTAATAACTCCTGAATCAAGCCTACACTTTTTGGGAAGTCAAATTTCACTTCTCCCCAAATTTGAAGTTGCTCATTCGTTCCATTTCGTGTATAGAAATCTTCACCTATGATAGAGGAATATCCCGTATATTCACCAGATAGCTCCGATAGAAATTGCTTTTTTCGCGGGCGTCCCTGCGGTGTCGGTGGCCATAAAATTCGATTGTCTGCAATCAGTTTAGCCATCGTGTTACGGTCATATCTCCAGCCTTTTATCGGACGACCATAGTTAATGCCTGTATTGGGGTCAACCAAGTCATAATGAAGGTTAGGACGTGCCTCTTCTGTGGCAAGTCCTGCCATATTGGCACTCGTCCAAGGCCCTCTAGGGTCATTGTCGGGATTCTTATATTGGTCGGTCTTTCGTAGGCATCCACGCAGTTGCTGTCCGTAACACAGCACATATTCATGGTCAATAGAAACATTAGTGATATTTCGGTTATCTTTGTTTTGACGACTCTTCCATATCAGTTGCGCTATAAACCTGTGTTTTCCGAATATCTCATCCATGATTAGTCGAAGATTCGTCACTTCAACATCGTCAATACTAACAAAAATTACTCCGTCCTGCGCCAGCAGCCGATGAAGGAGTCGTAGCCTTGGGTACATCATGCAGAGCCACTTGTCGTGGCGGGAGAGGTCCTCGAGCTCGCGGCCCACGGCCTTGCCCAGCCAATTTAACGTCGGCATAGCCTCGCCTCCTCAAACCTGATGGCGTTATTAGACCTATTGGAAACTCCCTCCGGCCTTACGGCCACCTCCTACCCTGACGTGCACAGGATCAGAGAGGGAGGCAAAAGGCGCCCCAGCCCCCTCCATGAGGGGGGTGTCCCCGAAAGGGACGGGGGGCGCGCATAACAAGAGCTTCCCAAACAAGTCTATTGTATCATTGCAGCGAAGCCGGCACCGTTGACAGCCGCGCTTGACGGAAGCTATAATTCTTTCAGTTTACAGGAAAGCGGGTGAGGGCGATGCCCTCGATCAGTATGTTTTTTGGGATTATCATCTATATGTACTTCGATGACCACGCGCCCCCTCATTTCCACGCACAGTATCAAGACTTCAGGGCTCTCTTCGATTTCGAGGGAGATCTGATTGAAGGGACGATGCCGAGAACTCAGACGAAGCTCATATCGGCATGGGCGGCGATCCATAAGGAGGAGCTCGCCGCCAACTGGAAACTGGCGAAGGACAAGCAGCCTCTGTACAGGATAGAGCCTCTGCGCTAAACAAGGCTTTGATGCAGGAGGTCTCACGATGAGAATGTTCTACGACGAGAAACTTGGCGATTATATTTGCTGCGCCGGGAAGCCGGCCCTCTGCGTCCAGGATGTGATAGCGCGCCCGGACCATACTCTGCTCCTGACCTTCTCCAATGGCGAGCAGCGTCTCTACGACGCGCGTCCGGTCATGGAGCACGCGATCTTCGCGCCCCTGAAGGACCCTGCCTTCTTCATGACGGCGCGCTGCGACGGCTGCACTGTAACCTGGGACGATGAACTGGACATTGCGCCCGAGACACTGTACAAGCAGGGCGTCCCACTAAAACAGGAGGACGGACCTCATGCGTAAAAAAACGGCCCAGGCCATCGCCGAGAGTACCAGCGAGGTCCTGGGCTACGGTGTTTTGGTGACGGACGAGAA
>JAFSWY010000206.1 GCA_017444295.1 Selenomonadaceae bacterium
CAGGAGACCGTTCGTATACCAGACCAGAAGTGTCGTGGTTCCCGGCTTTTTCCCGACGATCAGGAATTCCGTGTCGTCCGACAAGAGCTTGACATCCGCAACCTCCGGATTGCCTACCGCAACCCGGCTGACAACACCATGGGCCGTGAAATGGAAGTACTCGTTCATTCCCAGGCTCAGGGTCGTTGCAGCCATTGCCACCGGCGTGGCGCAAACCAGGGCCCCTGCAAGAAGTCCTGCCCGTATTCCCCATGAATTCATGATTTCTCGCTCGCTTTCGCTTATCTTTGGAATTCGTTACCTTGAGGACTGTGTCCCCCGAATGACTTCTATGCTGCTTCCGCCCGCGTAAGACGCCTCATAGGAACCGCTGTATGACTGTGCCGGCGGAGTATATGCCGGAGCAGGCACCGATACCGGGGCTGATGCCGGCATCGGTGTTGCAGGGGCTGTCTCTGTCTTCTTGCCCTGGTTCAGTGTAATGGTGTAGTCCGTATTGACGATGTAGGGCTCGGCCGGACGGAAGGGACGCAGAACCAGATAGACCTTCCCTGCCTGGGATGCCACCATCAGCCGAAGAGCCTCCTCCGGCAGCACCGCCAGGGTTGCAGTGGCAGGAGCATCAACCGTTCGAACCTTGTCACCCTCTTTGCCGTCCTTGCTGTCCTTGCCCTTTTCACCGCCGACATTTGCCGAATCGGTAATCTTGTTGATGCTGAGAAGCAATACATTCTGCAGGAGGATCTCTCCCGTCACCTTGCCATCCTTGACCTTGTCCGAGACCGTCATGACATCCACATAGTCCCCCGGCAGGGCAAAGCCCGCCACACCTGTGACATCGTCAATGGCGAGGGAAACGGCACGGCAATTCGCGGGAATCGTTCCGGTAAAGCCTGCTTCCTTCTGATTGGGGAACAGTTTGCGCCCCGTGAGGATATCGCCGCTGAAGATCATGGATCGGACAGGCTTGCCCAGAACGACGTTCATCTCCTTTATGGCATCCTCCGGAACAGCGGACTTGGGCATCTCAATGACCTGGAGCATTTCCTCCTTGAGTTCCGTCCGCACCGGAATGTCCCGCTTGGCCGTGACGACCTTCACCATGGCCATCTCCGGCCGGCTTTCCGGGCTCTTGTCCGGCATGATGCTGGACAGCACCAGGAAAAAAATCCCAAAGGCCAGCAGCCCCGCCACGGCAGACAAGAGCAACAGTCCCCGTGGTGTCAGGCCCTCAATGAACCCCACGATGGATTCCGCGACTTTTGGCAGTTTCACCGAAGCGTCCCTCCCTATAATTGGACAAATATTTGGATAGATCCAAGAATCTTTCTTTACTGTTTACTTCTACAAATCTTCCTAAATACCTTGGGAGGAAAGTCCTATTTTTCAATCTATTTTATAGGAAGAAATGACTGTGGATTCAATTCCTGTTTATGCTATACTAAAATTTATGGGCAGGAAATATTCCTGCCCATCATAAGTAAAATGGAGGTGCATCCATGCAAAACATCTCTCTCCTGCCCATTTGCGCTGCCCTGCTTCTTGCCCTTGCCCTCGCTTCCTTCGGCTCTGCCTGGGTGAACGCCCTCTATGCCGGTTCCAAAGGCATATTGAGTTTTCCGGAAGAGGCAGGGCGGCGTGCCCGTCATCGGCGCCTCTGGCTTTCCCTTTCCGGTGCGGCTTGCGGTTTTTATCTGGCGGGATTCCTGCAGGGCGAGGCGCTTTTTTGGGGAATCCTCGCCTTGTTTTTTCTGCTCCTCATTACCTGCACGGATTTTGAGCAGTACGTGATCTTTGATGCCATGCTGCTTCCCTTTGCCCTTGCAGGCCTTGCGGCAGCTCTTTTGCTGGGGATGCCTGTTTTCCATCATTTGCTGTCGGGCATTCTCGGCGGCCTGGCATTCTTGCTTCTCGCCATTTTGACGCGGGGAGGGATTGGCGGCGGCGACGTGAAGCTCATAGCCGTCCTCGGGCTGTGGTTTGGTCCCGAACGCCTCCCGGGCATTGTCGTCCTCGGGCTCCTGCTCGGCGGCCTGGCTGCGCTTTTCCTGCTGCTTTCAAAGAAGAAAAAACGCCGGGAAGCATTTGCTTACGGTCCATACTTTTGCCTTGCCACAATCTTCTTCCTCCTGACGGAAGGCATATGACATCATTTCTCCAGGATGACCAAAGCGCTGCCCACGCTGCGTTCCTCGCCGTCCGAGGGCGAGTTCTGGAGCTTGCCGCCAATGACGAGGGCACTGGAGCCGCCGCCATCGAAATTCAGGGCATTCACGCAGCCGTACTGCTTCAAGAGCTCCGCCCATTCCGTCAAAGTGCATCCATGGCTTTGCGACTGGCGGCCATCCACCACGGCAAGGACATAATTGCCGTCCTTCGTCACGCCAAAGGCACTGCGCGGCGCCCTCCCATAGCGGATGTCTGAGGGGAATTGCTCCTCGCCTGCGGTCACCTGGATCTTTCCGTTTGCCAGAAGGCGGGGACCGGCACCAATCACCTGGTTCACCCGGTTCCACTCATTTCCCATATCCTCCTGGATATCTGCGGCATCGCCGACGCGAATCCCTTGAAAGGCAGCCATGGCCGTCCCATGCACGGAAACGACGACACCGTTTGACGGTATGGGAGTATTCCCGGTCCGGATATCCGTGACCTTTCCGTTTTTCACGACAAACTCCAGGCCGTATTCATTCGTCCGCGTCGAGGGCCCGTACCAGTGGTTGTAAAGCACAAGACTGTCTGCGCCGCGCTCCGCATTCACGCCTCCCACGGGCCATGAGCGGCTGCCCAGGGTCACCAGGCCGCTGTAGTTCGGGCGGCCAAAGATCACAGAGCCGTCATCCTTGATTCCCATGGCAGTGCGTTCCATATAGGTCGTGCCAACGACAGTCCCGTCGATCTTCAGGTCTCCCAGGATATCTCCATTCCATGCGAAATAGGAGGCATTGACCGCTGCCACGGCATCCTGCTCGTCCGAAATCCTGCTCACGCTCTCCCTGCCGATTACCTGGTTGCCGTCCAGGGCAGGCTTGATGCGGTAACGGGATTTGTCCGCCTCAATGAAGAATGCCTTCACCGGTCCATCGCTGTTCCATCTGGAATAGATGGTCTTTTTGAGGCCGGGGGCCAATTGGATTTCCGTGAAATCCCGCGTGGGACCGGCAGTTCCCTTTGGCTCGCCCGAGCCTTGCAAGACCGTGGTTTCCGGTTTGCCTGGGGTCTGTGTCTTTACGGGCTCCTGCTTGTCGGAAAGGACATCCACAAATACCCGTGCGGGGGATTGAACCTTTTCCACCTTGTATTTCAAGGGGCGGTTCAGGAAAATCTTCACCAGGAAACGCCCATTTTTTTCCTCATAGGAAATCTTCTTCACCAAGGCACCGGATATTTTCGGTTTTTTCCAGTCTTTGCCGGGAAGTCCCCGAAAGGTCAGGGTGATGCATTTGCCATCGTCCGACGATTTCACCTGATAGCCGGGCATCGCGTTCCAGTCAAACACGATGCGGTCATGCTGGCTGCCGCTGTGGAAGCGCACGCCGGAAAGAGAGGATGCGGGGGCAGCCCATACGACTGCCTGGAATGCTATGCCGAAAACTGCCGCCAAACAAGCGGACCTGCGCAGAAAAAACCTCATGGAACAAAAACCTCCAAAAAAACTCCAAAAGAAAAAGATGATATTGTACCATATCATAGCACAAAACTCGCAAAAAAGAAATTGCAGGATGCCAGGGCACCCTGCAATTTTAGTCTATTTTTATACCTATTTTATACCCTGCTCATATTCCATGGCCTCCTGCCTGAGAACTGACGGGGCAAGCTGCTTGTAGATGATGTCGGCGAGGCCAATGCCGCCCGCTTCCGCTGTCGCCTTCATGAGCTCCGTGTCGCGCATGTCCTCGAAGATATCCATGGCATTGGACTTGCCGAACATGGGATCCTCCGGGACGGTCTTGCGCATCTCGCGGTACATCATCTGAAGGAACATGGTCTCAAAGCCCTTGCATGCCTCCTTGAGTTCCTTGTCCCTGGCGCTGATGTCCTCGCTGTTCACCACATGCCCGGCGCCATAGCCCTTCATGGCCTTGCGTTCCGCCTCCTTGAGCTGCTGGGAGAACTGCGCCTCCCCTGCCGCATAGTTCGCGGAATCGTATGTATTGTTCGGCGTTGTCCCCGTGCCGGAGAGTGGGTTTATCTGCACTGCAACCAACTCCTTAAATCAATTCCACATCTGCATGGATTGCGCCCGCCGCCTTCATGGACTGGATGATGGAGATGATGTCCCTGGGGGTCGCGCCAACGGAGTTCAATGCACCGACAATGTCGTTGATATTTGCCGTTGCCTGCAGGACGATGGTTTTCGCCCTGTCCTCCGTCGCTTCCACATCCGTTTCCTTGGTCACCACCGTTGTACCGTAGGAATAGGGAAGGGGCTGGGATGCATCCGTGGAGCCTTCCACATGGATGGTGATGCCGCCCTGGGTGATGGCGCACTCATCGACGGCCACGTTGCCGCCCATGACAATCGTTCCGGTGCGTTCATTGAGAACCACCTTTGCAACATTGTCCGGCATGATGGGAAGTTCCTCGATGCTGGCCACGAAGCCCACCACATTCCCCCGGTAATAGGAGGGGATCTTGATGTCCACGCGTCCCGGGTTCGCTGCACGGGCGATGTTCCCGTACTGAGAGTTCACTGCTGCCGCAACTCGTGCCGCTGTCGTGAAATCCGCTTTGGCAAGGGAAAGGCTGATGTTCCCGTTGGCACCGAGGTCATCCTCTACCGTTCGTTCCACGATGGCGCCGTTCGGCGTAATTCCCACGGTGGGGAAATTCTTCTGCACGCTGGAGCCGCCATTCCCGGCCATGAAGCCGCCCGTGGAAACCGCCCCCTGGGCCACAGCATAGACATTCCCATTGCCCGCCCGGAGGGGCGTCTGGAGAAGAGTACCGCCCTGGATGCTCTTGGCATCTCCCATGGAGGAGACCGTCACATCCAGGGTATCTCCCTCCCGAACAAAGGGAGGCAGGGTCGCCGTGACCATGACCGCAGCCACATTTTTCGGCTTCAGGGAGGAGGCGCTGATGGTCACGCCATAGCTTCTGAGCATGTTCACCACGGACTGGATGGTTTCTGTCGACTTGTTGGAGTCCCCCGTGCCGTTGAGCCCCACCACAAGACTGTAGCCCATGAGCTGGTTGGAGCGCACACCCTGCACCTTGGAGATGTCCTTGAGGCGCGTAACCGCCGAATCCGCAGACACCAACGCCACATTCGTTCCCAAAAGGAGCGAGGCCGCCAATGCCATGGCGATGAATTTTTTCATAACCAACACCTCATCAGAACAGGATATTGAAAATCTGCGTCAGGATGCCCTGCCGCTGCTTCGCATTGAGGGGGCCCTTGCCGTTGAACTTGACCACCGCATTGGCCACCTTGGTGGATGGAACCGTATTTGCTGCTGTCACATCATCCGGCCGCACCAGGCCACGCAAAGTGATCTTGTTTTCATCCTTGTTGTGCCAGATGGACTGCACGCCCTCCACCACAAGGTTGCCGTTTGGCTGCTTCTCCACCACCGTGACCGTGACATTGCCCGTCACCCGGTTCGTGTCCGTTGACGACCCCTGTGCCTCGAAGGAATCCGACCCGCTGATGGATGCCGCCCGGATAAAGTCAAAGACACCAACCCCGGCGTTCAGGTTCTGGTTGCCCGACTTACTGTTGGAGGTCGATTTCTGTGACTGCAAAGTCGTCCTCTCGCTGATGACAATGGTCAGGATGTCCCCCACGTTATGCGCCTTGTGATCCCCGAAAACACCCCAGTCATTGCCGTTCTCGTCCGACCAAAGAGACTGCGCCCCCGCCACGGGGGCAGCCGCAATGGAACAGGCCAAGGCTATGGCAAGCACACAGCTCATCTTTTTCTTCATTCCACTCACCTCAAATAATTTCCACGGTATTTGCGTCCAGGACACGCCCTCTGAGAACCTTGCGGGATTTTGCATTCCGCACGCGGATGATCTTCCCGATGCGCCCACGCTCCATGGCGACACCCTCGGCCTTCACCTGGATGCCATTATGTGCCGCCATGAGAGTAATGACAGTTCCCGCATCCATGACGATGGGACTTTGCAGCATCCTGTCTGTTATGGCCGTGCCTTCCTTGATGACACGGGCGGGTACCCGGCCCGATACATCTGCGGCATCCGTAAGGTATTCGTCCGCCCGGCTCTCGATCTCCCGCTCCTCCAGCCGCACATCCGACGGCTGGATCTTGTGCTCCAGGGGCAAGTCCCGCGCCGCCACCAGCACCTTGTCATAGACCACGACGCGATAGTAGCATGTCACCCGCCGATAAAATTTTCCATCGATATAGACGGACAAGTAAACAGGAATTGTCGTATTGTAGCGGATCTGCTTGGGAAGTGTCGCCTCGCAGGTAATCTCCCCCGGCGGGCAATGCATCGTCTGCGGGCTCCGCAGGAGCTTGAGATCATGCCGCCGCATCTCCCCCTGCTCCTCCAGCACTGCCTCCAGCTTTTCGGCAGCGAGGACAGGGAACTGATCCGAGGGGATCACCTGCGGGTACCGTTCCATCTGCAATCCCGGCCCGTAAGCGCAGGATGCTATAGGCAGGAAAAAAAAGCCACTCCAGAACAAACAAAGAATGGCCGCAAAAAGAATCTTCAATTTCATCAACGCTTCAATCCATTGGCAACTTCCAGCATGGAATCCGATGTGATGACCGCCTTGGAATTGGACTCGTAGGCGCGCTGGGCGATAATCATCTCCACCATCTCCTCGACAATCTGCACCGTGGACATCTCCAGGGTTCCCTGAGTCAGGGTTCCCGCGCCGTCCTCGCCGGGATTCCCCTCAATGGGATCGCCGGAGGCCGCCGAGACGATGAAGAGGTTCTTGCCGATGGCCGTGAGGCCTGCCGGGTTCACGAACCGCGCCAGTGTAATCTGCCCTACCGCCTGCTGCTCGCCGCCCGCAGGCGTACAGGAAACCTGCCCGTCCCCCGCGATGACAATGCTGTCGCTGGGTGCCGTCTCGTCAATCGTGATGCCGTCCGCCAAGGGATAGCCATCCGTCGTCACCATGCGGCGGTTGGAATCCAGCTTGAACGTGCCGTCACGGGTATAGCCAATGGTGCCGTCCGGCAGTTCAATGCGGAAGAAACCCTCTCCCTGGATGCCGATATCCGTTGGGTTGTCCGTGGTCTGGAGTGCCCCCTGCACAAACACGCGCTGGGTTGCTGCCACTCTCGTGCCAAGCCCGATGGCCAGCCCCGTGGGATATTGGGAATCCGCACCGCTGTCCGCACCGGCATCGCGAAGGTTCTGGTAAATCAAGTCCTGGAACTCTGTCCGGACCTTCTTGCCGCCATAGGTATTGACATTCGCTATATTATTGGACAGGACATCCATATGCTTCTGCTGGCCGATCATGCCCGAGGCCGATGACCACAACGATCTCATCATAAAGCAGTTCCTCCAAACAAGATAATATAGAATCTCCCTGTTCTTTATACTCGCGAACAGTAAAATTTACATCTCGGTACAACTCACTCGCGGTATATGCAGAGAGCGTAAGAGCTTTCCCTTCGGGAAATTCTAACGCTCTCTAGTATATATCGAAGAAACCGGAAAAAACTTAAGCGCTTCCTAAAAATATAAGAGAAGGTTTCCTATCAGGTCACGCGCCCAACTTCGGTCACGGCCTTTTCCAGCATGGTGTCCTGCGTCATTACAGATTTGGCTCCGGCCTCGTAAATGCGCTGGTTGTTGATGAGCTCCACCATATCCATGACGACATTCGCATTCGATGCCTCCAGGCAGCCTTGCTGGATTTCCCCCGCAGCCGGCTCCGGAACCGCACCCTCGCGGGGATTCCAGAGATTGTCACCCTGCTTGAGGATCGCACGGCGGTCAGGCCCAAAGGAGACGAACATGAGCTGGTCCACCCGCTGGTAGGCCATATCATTCTGAGGATCGCCCACGGCAATCTCTCCCTGGGCTCCTATGATGATATGCGAGGCATCCCCCGGGATTGTGATGGGGCGTCCCTGAGCGTTCAACACAGGCTGCCCCTTCATGTTCTGGAGCTGGCCGGTGGAGGAACGGACGAAAGCCCCATCACGGGTGTAGCGCACCCCCTGGTCTGTCTGCACGGCAAAAAAACCGTCTCCTGCAATCGCCACATCCAAGGGATTCCCTGTGGTCTTCATCGCTCCCTGCTCACGGTCTGTCGCAATCTCCGCAATGCTGGCTCCCACCCCCAGGGTGCCGACCCGGGGCGGCCGTCCACTCAAGGAAAATCCCTTAAAAGATGTCACTTTCGTCCTGGGATCGTAGTCGTTGATGCGCCGGATGAACATCGGTTCGAATTCCTTGCTCACCGCCACATCCTTTTTGAAGCCGGTCGTGTCCGCATTTGCCAGGTTGTTTGCAATCGTATCTGTGCGCTTCGTTTCCGTAATCATACCCGAAGCCGCTGCATAGAGCCCACGCCACATATCCTTTCACCTCAAATTCACGGTTCATAGTTTACGTACTCTATTCGCCACAAAAAAGGAAATCCCTTCCTCACTCTTTGAATTTCGTATTGGTTGCCTTTCCATCGAATTTCTCAAAGGCATCCAATGCTTTGCCGCATCCAAGGGCAACACAGGAAAGCGCCTCATCGGCAAGGGCTGTGGGAATTTCCGTTTCACGGCGGATGAGCTCATCCAGGCCATAAAGCATGGCACCGCCGCCGGTGAGGATGATTCCCCGGTCCATGATATCTGCGGCAAGCTCCGGGGGAGTGTCTTCCAGCACCTTTTTCACATGTTCCACGATACGGGTCACGGACTGCTCCATTGCCGCCGCTGCCTGTGCCGTGGTGATGGAGATGTTCTTGGGCAGGCCCGAGAGCAAATCCCTGCCCCGGATATCCATGGTCTCATTGCGCGCCGACGCAAAAGCGGCCCCCACATTCACCTTTACATCCTCTGAAGTGCGCTCGCCGATCATCATATTGAATTCTTTCTTCACATAATCGATGATATCCGAATCGAATTTATCGCCGGCAATGCGCAGGCTGTCACTGGTGACGATGCCCCCAAGGCTGATGACGGCAATATCCGTCGTGCCGCCGCCGATATCCACCACCATGGACCCGCAGGGCTCCGAGATATCAAGGCCGGCTCCAAGCGCTGCGGCCAAAGGCTCCTCAATGAGCTGTGTATGACGTGCTCCCGCCTGTTCCGCCGCTTCCTGCACTGCACGCTGTTCCACCATGGTGACGCCGGAGGGAATGCAGATCATGATGCGGGGACGGAAGACAAAACTTCTGCCCACGACCTTCTCGATGAAATGGCGCAGCATGCGCTCCGTGATGTCATAGTCGGCAATGACCCCTTCCCGCAAGGGGCGGATTGCCACAATATTTCCCGGAGTGCGCCCGATCATGCGACGAGCCTCCTCGCCAATGGCCAGCACCCGGTTTGTGTCCTTGTCCACAGCAACCACCGACGGCTCCCGAAGTACAATCCCTTTTCCCTTCACATAAACGAGTACATTCGCCGTGCCCAAATCTATTCCTATATCCATTGTCATTCCAAACATAGAACAAAAAGCTCCTTCCAAAACACGGTATCTCTTGCTATCCTGAGTCCATACAAATATACAATACTCTTTCCCATTTGACAATACAACAATTTCTTGCAAAATGAATGGAAGCCCTTACAAAATATTTGGAGTGGCACATGGACAGCAAAATCGTCCGCTTCACCTTGGAAAGGGCCGTCGTGCAATAGAGGCGGGATTCCCTGTGCAGGAATCCCGCCTCATTTCCTTATTTCTGGCCGGTTTTTTTCCCTTTTTTCACATGCGTTTCTCCATCTTCCGACGCAGTAAACATCCCCTTGATCCGAGTTTCTTCCTTTGCCTGTTTGACCTGGAGCTCCTTCGTTGCCTTCTGGATCCTGTTGTGAAGCTTCGCCAGGCAATCCTGGCAAAGCTTCCCCGTGATGATTGCTCTTCCGCAACGGGCACAGGGATAATCAATCTTGAAGTTCTCGTCCACGAAGCGGCCTTCCCGTATCATCCTGCGGATAACAGACGCCGGGACTCCTGTGGCTTCCATGACCTCCTCGCCTGTCGCCTTGGGATGCTCCCGGACATAATGGATGACCTCAAGTTCCATCTTCTCTTCTTTTTCATAGCATTCCCTGCACATCTTCCGACCCATTTCCACATAAGGGCGTCCGCAGATGGGACAGCTCTTGATTTGGGGGCGTTTTGCCATATTTGTTTTGGCCGGCCCGCCCGACCTTCGCGATCCACGCATGTATATCACCGCCTTCAAAACATTCTTAAAGTATATTTTAGCTTCTATTCGCCAGACAGGGGCAAATTTCCTGCAAAAGAAATCATTTTTGAATCCTTTCCGAAGACTGGAGCGTTATAACGCGTTATGACACGGACAAGCCGTGTCGAAACGTTAATCAGTATATTTTGCCTTTGGCAAAATTTGAACAACGCGTTATGACACGGGCAAGCCGTGTCGAAACGTTAATCAGTATATTTTGCCTTTGGCAAAATTTGAACAACGCGTTATAATATAAAGGATTTTTCGTTGACAAGTATGGTTTCTCATGATACTATGTAAAACATATAAAATTACTAGGAATTAAGGAGTCACAGCTTTATGATAAAGCTATCCAACATAGAAAAAATTTATGACAGCCCCTCGGGGCCCGTAAAGGCGCTCAAAAATATCAGCCTGGAAATCGGGCGGGGGGAGATTTACGGCATCATCGGGCTCAGCGGCGCAGGGAAATCTACCCTGATTCGCTGCATCAACATGCTGGAGCGCCCGACCTCCGGGCAGGTCATCGTGGATTCCAGGGACCTCACTGCCATGAGCGAGAGGGAGCTTCGCGAGGCCCGCAAGGACATCGGCATGATTTTCCAGCACTTCAACCTGCTTTCCTCGGCGACGGTCTACGACAACATCGCCTTTCCCCTGCGACTTTCCGGCACAGGGGAAAAGGAAATCAAAGAGAAGGTGGAGCCTCTCCTAAATCTCGTCGGGCTCTCCGACAAGGCAAACCAATATCCCTCGCAGCTCTCCGGCGGGCAGAAGCAGCGTGTGGGCATTGCCAGGGCACTGGCAAGCAGCCCGAAGGTGCTTCTCTGCGACGAGGCGACCAGCGCCCTGGATCCCCAGACCACCAAATCCATTCTGGAACTGATCCGGGACATCAACCAGAAGCTTGCCCTGACAGTCGTGGTCATCACCCATGAGATGCAGGTCATCAAGGATATCTGTGACAAGGTGGCTGTCATCGAGAACGGCATCATCGCAGAACAGGGAACGGTGATGGAGGTCTTCACCAATCCACAGAAACCCATCACGAAGGAGTTCATCAGCGTCCTTCTCTCCAACGACCTTCCTACCGCCTTTCGCGGCAATGCCATCTCCCACGAGCCTGTTCCCGGCAGCTATCTGCTGCTTCGCCTGATCTTCCTCGGGGAATCCGCCGATGACCCCGTCATTGCGGGGATGATACGCTCCTGCAACATCGAGTGCACCATGCTCTTCGGCAATCTCGACCAGATCAAGTCCACGCCCTTTGGCCGCATGATCATCGGCATCACCGGCGAGGACAAGGAGATAAAAAAGGCATTGGACTATCTGGGAAACCACGATCTCAAAATGGAGGTGATCGGCTATGTCAAGCGACATGCTTCCACTTCTGACTAAGGCTCTCGGAGAGACCATTTACATGGTGGCTGTTTCCATGGCCATCGCCACCGTCCTCGGAATCCCCCTCGGGGTTCTCCTTCATACCACAGGCAAGGGGCAGATATTGGAAAGCCTGGCGCTCAACCGCGTCATCGGCGGCATTGTCAACGCCATCCGTTCCATCCCCTTCATCATCCTCATGGTTGCCATCATACCCTTTACGCGCCTGCTGGTTGGAAGCGCCATCGGAACGACGGCCGCCATGGTGCCCCTGGTCATCGCATCGGTGCCCTTCATCGGCCGGCAGGTGGAAACCTCTCTGAAAGAAGTCCCTTATGGCATTGTGGAGGCAGCCCTTTCCATGGGAGCCACGCCCGCACAGATCATCTGCCGGGTACTTCTTCCGGAGGCCATGCCAAGCATCACGGCACAGCTCACCACGGTCATCATTGCCCTCGTTGGCGAGTCTGCCATGGCGGGTGCCATCGGTGGCGGTGGGCTTGGCGACCTCGCCATTCGCTACGGCTACCAGAGGTTCCGTCCCGATGTCATGATTGCCACGGTGGTCATCCTCATCGTTCTTGTTCAACTGGTTCAATTTGCCGGCAACACACTGGCCAGGCATTTGAATAAAAAGTGACTTTCTAAAGGAGGTATTTTTATGAAAAAACTGTTCGCACTCATCGCAACGCTCATGGTTGTTGCCCTTGCCCTCACGGGTTGCGGCGGTGACCAGGCAAAATCTTCCGGGGCCGGCTCGGGGGCAGCGTCCTCTTCCGGGGCAAAGGTACTCAAGGTTGGCGCCACTGCCGTCCCTCATGCCGAGATCCTGGAAATCGTCAAGCCGATTCTCAAGGAACAGGGCATTGAGCTGGACATCATCGAGTTCAGCGACTATGTGCAACCGAACCTCGCCCTCAACGACAAGGAACTGGATGCCAACTTCTTCCAGCATGCTCCTTATCTTGAGAACTTCATCAGCGAGCACAAGGAATGCAAGCTCGCCAATGCCGCCGGCATCCACATCGAGCCCATGGGCATCTACTCCAAAAAGATCAAGGATCTCAAGGAGCTCAAGGACGGCGCCTCCATCGCCGTTCCCAACGACCCCACCAACGAGGGCCGCGCCCTGCTCCTCCTGGAGAAGGCCGGCCTCCTGAAGCTCAAGGACGGGGTTGCCGAGAAGGCCACTATCCAGGATATCGTCGAGAATCCCAAGAACATCAAGTTCCAGGAAGTCGAGGCCGCCCAGGTTCCCCGCACCCTGGAGGACGTTGATGCCGCCGTCATCAACACCAACTTTGCCATGCAGGTCAACCTCGTTCCCACGAAGGATGCCCTCTTCATCGAGGACAGCACCTCACCCTATGTGAACATCATCGCCGTCCGCCAGGGTGACGAGAAGCGCCCCGAGATCGAGGCGCTCATCAAGGCGCTCAAGACGGACAAGGTGAAGACGTTCATCAACGACAAGTACAAGGGAGCCGTCGTTCCTGCGTTCTAAAATAAAGATAACAGCCAGACCGTAAACATACCGCCATGCAGGTTATCCAAAACCTGGCATGGCGGTAATTTATTCCTGGCTTCCATCCGGGGCTCATTCGTCTTTCTTATGTTCCTGCTGCTCCTGGCTTGTGGGGTACCGGCGGCGACTACCCAGTCCAAGGCCTCTTCGCTCATTCTGGCGGCGGCCCATTTGCTCTTGCCCTTGGCGTTGTCTTGCCTGTGCATTTGCAGGAGCCTCCCCATCAGGCGTTCTTTCACGGAGTGGCACTCGGAAATTTGCATTTTTACTCATCATTCGTTAAAAAAACTTTAAGTTTATTTATCGTATCATCATTAATACCGTAATTTTTAAGCAATCTACTTACCGTTTTACGTTTATTTTTAGCATAAACAGTATCAATACAAAATATTATCAACAGCCCCAGTTTACTCATTTCAGATCTCTGTAAATACTCCTTTAATCTCCTATAAATCCTTTTCTCATCTAAACTTGTCCCCTTTTTATCAGATGGTGCCTTATTATTTTTATATGATTTTTCAATATATTTACAAATAATCTCCGCCTCAGTTTTATTGTTATATTTCTGTCTATTTACTTCTTCTAATATTCCACTCCATATCGCCTCTATTTTCCCAGTATAGTCATCAAGAGAAATAACTTTAGCTATTGCATTAATAATTTTTTTCCTAGCCTTTTCTTTAACCGATGATATATATTCATGATAAAGTGGATTACCTATCTCAAGGCTTTTCAACGCAGCTTCTCTAACACGAAAAACAGCCACCCCTTTCTTTAATAACCTTTCAGTTTTCCCTTTGTCCTTATCTATATCCCCATGAAACCTAGCACCATCATAGAAAAAAGCGTATTCCTTATCATCAATACTCATAAAAAAATCACAATTAACCCCATAAGACCTCCTGCTTTTATTTTCTTCAAAATACATGTATTTATCTTTAAATAATTCTCTAATCGCAATTGAAAATACTAATTCCGGTCCCGATACGCCCCTTCTATTCCTTTTGAACCTTGATTTTATTTTTTTTACTCTATCTTTTTGCTCATCAGTAAATTTATATTTCTTATTTCTTCCACTCATATATTTTTCAATACTAATTGCCAAATTCCTCTCATCATCATTATTAGATTTTCTTTCTGGGAGATACTTATTATCTTCAGTAAAATCCTCGAACTGTTTTAGTAATTTATCACTCCTAACTTCTACTGATTCATGCTCTGCCTTCTTATAATTTAGTTTTTTGTATTTTTTTACCTGTTCGGGGGGTAATCCGCCTCTTGAAAATTCGAAATTAATATGTTTTAACCACAATTTATACTCTTTATCTTTCTGCAATATCTCAATACAATTTTGTCTCTTTTCTTCTTTATACAGCAACAACTCATCCAACATATAATCATGGAGTTTATCTCTCATATCTTTCCATCTCTTTTTTTGAGCCTCTGTCGCACTTTTATACCCCGGAAAGTTTTGCGACAAATTAAATAATCTTTTTTCCTCATCCTTACTTAACGGAAATCGCTTATTCTCATCAAAAAACTGTTCTAATTCATCTAGTTTGTTTTCATTTTCCATAACTTCTAATTGTCTTTTTATATTTTCAATATGAACTAATTCTGTCCGAATCACGCTAGGATTATTTTTATTTCTTCTAATAGTATTGTATTTATTATATATTGACATGTTCTTTTGAGGAAGACAATTATTTTCTAGCAAATACCACTCATATTCTTTAAGAACATCTAGCTTACTCTTAATCGTTGAAGGGGCCATTTCTTTATTTACTTTATCCGTCTTCATGCTTAACTCTCCATCTAATTAAATTCATCTCTACACATTCGTCACTTAACGGCCATTTCCTTCACACTATGCTAATAAAATCCATTCTATGAAAAAAGAAGCCACCATAGTGATAACTTCTTAGTAGAATATTTAATATATTGTTATTTCCAATTATGGTCTTTATTATCCCATGTAGATGTAAAATCATGACTGTATTTTATACTATCGACAACGGGCAATAGAAGTTCTTTCATCAGAGCAATAACAACCACAAGCTCCATATCAATCATAGCTTTCTTTTTCTTCAAAAAAGATTTCCAGCGACTTTGATGAAGCGGGCTTTCTAAAAAATCCTCTTTAAAGACAAAAATATCATCGAAAGAAGTCTTACGATGCTCAAACGTCTCCATTATAGCTGCTTGAAGCTCCTGACCTGCTATTTCATAGCGATTAGCGAGAAGGTAAATATCGTAGAAATCCTTGTATCTGCTGTTGGCATCCCCAAGAGATACCATAGCTTCAAATTTCTCTGCTATGACAGATGGAATTGAGTAGGCATAAATCCTGGGAACATCCATGTCTAGCAAGACAGGGAAGTCCATCTTCACCCGGTCTGGGATAACCACATCTCCAAATCCTATATCTATGGAAACCTGCACCCTGGTCTTATCAAGATATGCGGCAATGGATATATTCACACCGTGATACCTCTTGAACTCCGCAATATTTTTGACTTCCAGTGTAGCCATATCATAGCGGATGGCATCATCGCATTCAATGGAAAATATTTCATCGAACACCTTCCGCATATTGTCTTCATCGTTGGGGATATTTCCAGCCAGCAGATCAATATCCCTTGTGGCCCTGGCAAATTCACCGTCAAAGAGGGCATATAAGAATATACCGCCCTTCAAAGTGAACCTTTCTACATAGTCTGAAACAGAGAGCCTATAAACTGTCCTTTCCAGCCCGTAAGCAGTCAAGGCTTCCTGCATTGTTTTGCCGTTGGCTACAGCTCGGTTCTTCAGCCGTTCCTTTACGGATGCAGCACTTGTCATATGAGTACCTCCAAATATCCCCGCAGCACCTTATCACATTTCAATACTCTAGCATACTTCAAAAGCTTGTTCAGATTCCTGTCCTTCCTCTGAAGATAGGTGGTCAGAATTTCCTTGGTTTCTTCGATGCCTACCTCTTCACGATAAAACACTATATCTGCTACGGTCTTTTCAATATCATAAATCTGAATACTATTGTGTCCCTCTTTGACGGTCTCTATCCCCAGTTCATACCGTCTGTCCGTATAGTAATGTATTTGCAGCAGGGGCCAGTCTGGCAGGGTGGATACCCTGCTTTTCCTGGGAATGGCCACATCTACCACATCAGGAATGTATGTTGTCAGATTGTAATAAACAGCAGCGCTAAGCAAGCATATTACACCCTTGGGAACATAGGCGGTGACATAATAGAAGTCTGACTCATCGCCGGTGTATTTTGTGTTTTCATAGCAGCTTTTATTAAGCTTCACCAATTCTCCAAGATTCACAAGCTTACTTATCTTATACTGTGATAGCCCCATTTCTTTCAGTTCTCGTGTGGAGAAAAACTTCTGTCCTGCAGAAAGTACCATTACATCGGCCACCTTTATCCCTCCTTTTCTTAGTCTAAAATCGGCATATTATGAAACTGCCGAATTTCGATTAAATAGTATGACAAATATCTATTTTTGTCACCTCTCCCCCATCTCAGATGGGGGATTAATGGCTGGGTTTATTCAAGCCGCGCTTCCTGGCCCGTTTATAGCCCTTCTTGTAAGCATTGGTAAATTTTACATGATATGTCATTCTTCGAGGCCTTCTTCAAATCATCCATGTTGTCGTAGCCGGGAACACTGGGGTCGCGGGAGATACGCCGTGCTTCTTCCATAGCGGCTATAATGCTTTGGTTGGAGTGCGGCATCTCAATGGGAAAAGGAATGCCGCCATTTCTCCGCCTTCTTGCAGGTAGTGCATCGGGGATAGCATATGAAAACTGTCTCACTCATTTTTGTACCTTCTTTCTGTTGAGCAGAGGAATCACGTTGACCAGTGGTTCCTCGTAGGGATGAACCTCATATATGGCGTCCAAGGTTTCTTCCAGATTTTCTGCAAGGATATTGACCTCGACCTTGAGCTCTTCCTCCTCGCTCACTTCGTCTTCCGTCCCCAGGTAAGGACGGCTTCCAGGGAGAGGCCGCCACGAGCCGGTCACTTTGCTATAGGCCAGGCAGGAGTCGTAGTTTCCGAGAGTCCCGGCATGAACGGATTGGAGAGCCGAGCGCAGGACAGGAAGATGTGATTCCGGGATGAAAATCTCCAGTTTGAGTTCCTTTGGGGAAATTTTGCCTGCATCGTTCCCATGGTCATTCATGCTCTTCCTCCGGGTAACGCATGCCCCATTCCCGACGAATCTGTGTCATGAGGTCCATGACATCGATGGTGTAGTCCAAATGCATGTCATTCCTTTCACCGCTGACGGCGGCCTCCATGTCCATGACCTCATAGGAGAGCGCATCCAAGGTGCTGCCGGCGGCAATCTCCTCTTTCCTTCCATCTTCTGTCCATGTGATGACTGCCTTCTCCCCGCGTGGATATTCGAACAGTTCCACATATCCCTTGTCAAAGGAAATCGTGCCTCGCTTGGGCTGCTTGGCGTGAAGGGACAACAGGATCGTCGCCATCTCTTCTTCCTTGTTCTTCAGGAGGATTCCTGCCTGCTCATCGACTCCCGTTGGCGCATATTTGACCTGGGAAAGCACCTGGTCCGGCTGGGAGGACAGGAACCAGCGGACGAAAGACAGGGCATAGACACCGATGTCTAGCATCGCCCCGCCGGCCAGATTGCGATTGAAGAAACGATTTTCCATATCGTATTCCTTGTAGCTGCCGAAGTTCATCTGTATGACCTTGAGCTCCCCCAGGGAACCCGAGCGGATCATCTCGTTGAGCTTCCGATAGATGGGCATATGGTAGATCGTCATGGCCTCTGCCAATACCACGCCATGCTCCTTGGCGCATGCAACCGCTTTTGCCAGTTCGTCGGAGTTCAGGGTGATGGACTTCTCGCAAAGCACGTGCTTTCCGCCGGAAAGCGCAGGCAAAAGATAGTTGATATGCGTGTTGTGGGGCGTGGAAATGTAGACAATGTCCACATTCTCATCGGAAAATATATCCTCCGGCCGGTCATACACCTTGGAAATCCCGTATTTCTCCGCAAAGGCTTCTGCCTTCGATTTTGTACGGTTCCCCACGGCATAGAGCGACCCTCCCAGCTTTTCCATCGCCTCTGCCAGTTGATGCCCGATGACACCGCATCCAAGGGATGCCCAACGATACCTTGTTCCAGCCATTTCAATTCCTCACTTTCGCATTTTATTAACAGAAATTTCAAACTAATCAACCTTGACGAAATCCTGCTTCAGGGGAATCATGTCTACCATAGTTATTCTTCGTTATGGAAGATTTTTCCTGCCCTTGGCGGGATTTTACCTCCTGCATCAAATTTTATGAATGGCGTGTTGAATGGACTTTCGGGCTATGGTAAAATAATAAGTCGGTATAACACGGATAGGAGGATTGTCTTGGCAAGAGAGCGATTTTTTGAGATTTTTCGGTTTTGCATCGTGGGCGGCCTGTCCTTCCTTCTGGACTACGGGCTTCTTTACGTCCTGACGGAGCATGTGGGGATTTACTATCTCTACTCCTCCGGGATATCCTTTACCGTGTCTGTGATCTTCAACTATTGGCTTTGCGTGGTCTATGTATTTCATGCCGGCCGCCACCAGACAGCGCGACAGGCAACGCTCTTCATCGGATCCAGCATTGCGGGGCTTGGTCTCAACCAGCTTTGCATGTGGATTCTCGTGGATTGTTTCGCAATGCACTACATGCTTGCCAAGATCGTGGCCACTGCCGTGGTGACCTTCTGGAACTATGTCATGAAAAGAAAGGCATTGCAAGGATAACGGGGAAGTGAATGCACATTGAATGGAATTGGATCTGGTGCCATGCTGCAAAAAGGAGTTCTCGCCACTCATGGGCAGGCACTGAGGGAAGGCGTGCGGGACGGGATGCCCATCGCCCTGGGCTATTTTGTCGTCTCCTTCACCTTGGGAATCGCGGCGAAGAATGCGGGCCTTACTCCCTTTCAGGGGTTTCTGGCGAGTTTCTTCAACAATGCTTCCGCCGGGGAATACGCAGGCTTTACCACCATTGCCGCGGATGCGGCCTATCTGGAAATCGCCCTCATCACCCTCGTGGCAAATGCCCGCTACCTCTTGATGAGCTGCGTTTTGAGCCAGAAATTCTCCCCGGATGCCTCCATCTGGCACCGCATCTTTGTCGGTTTCGATGTGACGGACGAGATTTTTGGCATCAGTGTGGCGAGACCGGGACGCCTTGACCCTTACTATAACTATGGCGCCATGCTGGTGGCCTTGCCGGGATGGTCGGTGGGGACAGCAGTCGGAGTCGCTGCGGGGAACATCCTCCCCATAGAGGCGGTCAGTGCCCTGAGCGTTGCCCTCTACGGCATGTTCCTCGCCGTCATCATCCCCCCTGCCCGTCAGGACAAGATCGTAGGGGTGCTCGTCCTCTTGAGCTTTCTGGCCAGCTTTGTCGCTGTCCATCTGCCGGGGCTCATGGAGCTTTCCGGCGGGACCCGCACCATCATTCTCACGGTGCTTCTCTCCGGCCTTGCCGCCTATTTCTTCCCGGTGAAGGAGGATACGTCCCATGGAGCATGAAATCTACGTCTATCTCTTCATCATGTCTGCCGTGACGCTTGCCATCCGCATTCTGCCTCTGACACTCATCCGAAAGCAGATCAAGAACCGCTTTTTGCGTTCCTTTCTATATTATGTTCCCTATGTGACCCTGGCAGTCATGACCTTTCCTGCCATTCTCGATGCCACCCGAACTCCGGCGGCAGGCGGTCTTGCCCTGGTCTTCGGCATCGCTCTGGCCTGGTGGGGAGCAAGTCTCTTCAAGGTGGCTGCCTCCTGCTGTATTGTGGTCTTTTTGACGGAAATGGTTTTGTGTTAGGGTGTGTTAAAAAACGGAGCCTGTGCACTACAGCGAGACAGTTTTTCGTATGACAAGGAAGCGAAATCGCAGTCGTAGCAGAGCTACGTCAAGATTCCGAAGACGCTGTCAGACGGAAAAATGGCCGCTGTAGTGTGCTGGCGGAGTTTTTCAACACGCCCAATCATCATGAGGAGTTGATTCCATGAAATTCGCAATCGTCGGCACCGGCGGAACGGGAGGAACCATCGGGGCCTATCTCGCGCTTGCCGGAAATGATGTGACCTTCATCGCCCGCGGCAGACACCTCGCCGCCATCCGCGAAAAGGGGCTTGCCATCCGCACGGCCCATCGGGGGGAGATCCTCATCCGGCCCGCCAGGGCATGCACCATGGAGGAATATCAGGACACACCGGAGGTCATGTTCATCTGCGTGAAATACTATGGGCTGGAAGATGCCATTGCCCTTGCGCGGCGCACGGCAGGCCCGGACACCCTCATCCTTCCCATCCTCAATGTCTTTGGCACGGGGGAGGTCATGCAGCAGCGCTTGCCGGACCTCACTTGTCTGGATGGATGCATGTATATCTTCGCCAAGATCTTGGAGCCTGGGGTCATCGAGCAACCGGAAAAAATCCTGCGCATCATCTTCGGATTCCGCCCGGGACAGGATGACCGTCTCGCGCCCAAGGCCAGGGAACTGGAAGAGGTTCTGCGCGCTGCGGATATCCGGGGGCATTTCTCCGACGATATCCGCAGGGATGCCTTGCAGAAATTTGCCTTTGTCTCCCCCATGGGGGCGGCAGGGCTCTATTTCGATGCCGTCAGTGACGATTTCCAGCAGGAGGGGCCGAAGCGTGAGATGTTCATCGGTCTCATCAAGGAGGTCGTTGCCCTTGGGAATGCCATGGGACTTGTCTTCGAGAAGGATTTGGTGGAGACAGGACTGAAACTCATGGATGCCTTCAAGCCCGGCTTGCGCACATCCATGCAGCGGGATGTGCTGGCAAAGGGGCCGTCGGAGTTCGATGGACTGGTCAACCGCATCGTGGAATTGGGAAAACAGTATCATGTTCCTGTCCCTCTTTATACAAAAATCAGTGAATGGGGCAAAGAAAATAATATTCAGTAGCTTTATAAAGATACTGAATATGTAGATATTTCCTGCCCTGGAAGGAGAAATCGAAAAATGCCTGTTATGGATTATCTGGAGCGAAATGCGGAGCTATACGGCGACGAGGTGGCGCTGGTGGAACTGAATCCGGCAGAGCCGGACAACCGTCGCATGAGCTGGAAGGAATACAGCCTCATCGAGTCGAACTCCTTTGCGCCCTACCGGCGTGAGATTACCTGGAGCGTCTTTGAGGAGAAGGCCAACCGTTGCGCGAACCTGCTTTTGCAGAGGGGCGTGCGCAAGGGAGACAAGGTCGCCATCCTCATGTACAACTGCCTGGAATGGCTGCCGATCTATTTTGGCATCCTGAAGACAGGAGCCATTGCCGTCCCCTTCAATTTCCGCTACGATGCAAAGGAGATTCTCTACTGTGCCGAGCTTGCCGAGGTTCAGATCATCATCTTCGGCCCGGAGTTCATCGGCCGAATTGAGGCGAATGCGGAACGGCTCTCGAAGGGACGCCTCCTTCTCTACGCAGGGGATAACTGCCCCAGCTTCGCGGAGAGCTATCACATGCTGGTGGCGGACTGTCCCAGCACGAGGCCGAATGTTGAGACCATCACCGACGAGGATTTCGGGGCGATCTACTTTTCCTCCGGCACCACGGGATTCCCCAAAGCCATCCTGCACAAGCACCAGAGCCTCACACAGGCAGCGCAGATGGAGCAGAAGCATCATCGGACCACCCATGACGATGTCTTCCTCTGCATTCCGCCCCTCTACCATACCGGGGCGAAGTTCCACTGGATGGGGAGCCTTGTGGTGGGAGGCCGTGCGGTTCTCCTGAAGGGCGCAAAACCGGACATCATCCTGGATGCCGTGTCCCAGGAGAAATGCACCATTGTCTGGCTGCTGGTTCCCTGGGCGCAGGACCTTCTGGATGCGGTGGATCGCGGGAATATCAAGCTGGAAGCCTATGAGCTGTCCCAGTGGCGGCTCATGCACATCGGGGCACAGCCCGTGCCGCCGAGCCTCATCCGCCACTGGAAGGAATATTTCCCCCATCATGATTACGACACGAATTACGGCCTGTCGGAGTCCACGGGCCCCGGCTGCGTCCATCTCGGGCTGGAGAACATCCGCAAGGTAGGCGCCATCGGCGTGCCGGGATATCGCTGGCAGTGCAGGATCATCGACGAAAACGGGAACGATGTGAAGCAGGGCAGCATCGGGGAACTTTGCGTCAAGGGTCCCGGTGTCATGACCTGCTACTACAACGATGAAAAGGCAACTGCGGAAGTCCTGAAGGACGGCTGGCTGCTGACCGGGGACATGGCAAGGCAGGACGAGGAAGGCTTCTACTATCTTGTGGACCGCAAGAAGGATGTCATCGTCAGCGGCGGCGAAAACATCTATCCCGTCCAGATCGAGGATTTCCTGCATAAGTTCGAGAAGATCAAGGATGTGGCTGTCATCGGCCTTCCAGACCGCCGTCTGGGAGAGATCAGCACGGCCGTCATCGAGATCAAGGAAGGCATGGCCTGCACCGAAGAGGAAATCAACGAATACTGCATGGAACTGCCACGCTACAAGCGCCCCAAGAAGATCATCTTTGAGCCGGTGCCCCGGAATGCCACGGGCAAGATCGAGAAACCTGCGCTTCGTAAGCGGTACGGCATCGAAAACCTGGTGGCGAAGGAAACGCAGAGATAGAGACAACGGTAATAACGACATACAAGACCCCCATGCGGAATTTGAGTTTCTGCATGGGGGCTTTTCAATATACCCTATTTGAACAGCTCGGAAAATTTCCGAAGGGTTTCGTCTTTGTGTGAAAGCACCTCGGTATAATTGACATGGATGCCGTTCTTCAATACATCCTCCGGACTGGGGAGATGGTACCGCTCCGGCATCTGGATATCGTTGCGGACGGGGACCGTGCCGGCCTCGGCAACCCTTTGCTGGGCTTCGTGGCTCAATACATAGTCCACAAAGGCCTTGGCGACATCCACATTGTCCGATTCCTTGAAGATTGCGATGGGACTGGGCACCATGAGAAGTTCCTTCGGATAGACCATCATGAGCGGCGCATCCTTGTCAATGCGGCTGGCGGTGATGTAATCCACCCCAAGGCAGGCAGCCAGAGCACCGGAAGCCGTATTGTCGATCACCTGGCCGGAGCCTTTGCCCTTGCTGGCTCCGTTATTCCGCAAACGGACGATGTAGTCCCACCCGAACTGCTTCTCCAAAAGGGCAATGCTCATGAAAGCCGTTCCGGAAAGGGCAGGATCTGCAATGCCAAAAGCATTCTTGTAAACCTCTTGGGAAGCGAGGTCCTCCCAGGAGGCCGGAGGATTCGAAACCCTGTCCTTGTTGATGACAATGCCCAGTGTTCCCAGACGGGCTGCGGTGAAGGATCCGTCGTAATCGTCAAAGGGATTCAGGAGTTCATTGAATTCGGTGGGCTGGAACGGCTCCAGCAGACCCTCCTGTTTCATCCAGTAGAAATCAGGCACCTCGCTGGTCCAGATGACATCGGCCTGGATATGGCCGCTTTGACGCTCGGCAACAATCTTCTCCATGAGCACGCCCGCTCCCGCAGAATGGAAATCCACAGCGATATCCGGATGTTTCTGCCGGAAGCCGTTCACGATGCTGCCAATCAGGGATTCCTTCATGGATGTGTAAATGAGCAGCCGCTTGCCGGAATTCTTCGCGGTGGAGCTGTCTGTCTGCGAATTGCCGCCACAGCCGACGATCCCCGCTCCCACAGCGAAAACTGCCATGACAGCCAGCAAAAGCCCTGCAATGCCCTTCTTTCTCATGCAAAGCACCTCTTTTCCAAAAAAGACCCAGAATGCATTCAATTGTTTTATTCTACCATTGCGGCCGCCACTCCTGCAAACAGGCAAAAAAAATCCGCCAGCCAGGAAAAGTGCCTGGCCTTCCCCATCCCAATCGACCTAAAAAATAAGCCGCCCGTGGCCGGACGGCTTGATATATCATGCTGTGAAACGGGCTGTCTCCCTCTTATTTTCACCAACAAGTTCTTTTCCGCAATGCTGCACCACCAGCACCGCCAAGGCCATGAGGGCAAGGGCGAGAACGAGCTGCAAGCCGTCCACCATGGGAACAAAGTTCCCCGTGCCCAATTTCGTCACGATGCCATAGGCGCTCATGGCAAGGGCCGTCATGGTGACGACGAACATGAAGGTCATGGGCACATAAAGCATCCATCCCTTGCGTCCCGTGGTGCGCAGGAAAACCGCCAGGGAAATGAGCACCAGGGAAGAGAGGAGCTGGTTGGCGGCGCCGAAGAGAGGCCAGATGTTCATGTATCCGGCAAGACAGAGGATATAGGCCAGAACCAGCGTAACAACCGTAGAGAAATACCGGTCCATGCAGAGTCTGGCAATCGGCCCTGCCTCCTCCCCCTCGCTGGGCGTGAAGAACTCCTGGAAACTCATGCGGCCGATGCGGGCCACGGAATCGATGGTGGTCATGGCCAGCGCCGAGACGCACATGGTAATGACGCAGGCAGACACTCCTGCGGGCAGACCGAACATCTGGAAAAATCCGCTGATGGCGCCGGCGAAAATCTGGAAAGGCGTCCCCTGCGGGAGTGCTCCGCCGGAGGCCGCTGCGCAAGCGATGACAAGGGCAACCACGCCCAAAAGGGATTCAATGAGCATGGCCCCATAGCCAATGCTGAGCATGTCCTTCTCATTGTTCACCGCCTTTGATGAAGTGCCCGACGAGACAAGACTGTGGAAGCCGGAAACCGCGCCGCAGGCAATGGTGATGAAAAGAATCGGGAACAAGCTCTTGCCGTTCACCTCAAAACCCACGAACACCGGCATGTTGAGGACAGGGTTCGCAACGAGCACACCCGCGACACCGCCAAAGACCATGCCAAGAAGCAGAAATGCGCTGAGATAGTCCCGGGGCTCCATGAGCAGCCACATGGGAAGAACCGATGCGATGAAACAGTAGCCAAAAGTCACATAGCGCCAGGTCTGCGCATCGAAATAAAGGGGGAACTCCATGCCGACGGCAAACATCCCAATGACGAGAACCACCGCTACCAGGAACTTCACGATGCCGGAGGGATTGACCTTGCGGATGAAGCAGCCAAAACCCATGGCAACGAAAATATAGAGCATGGAAATCATTGCGGCCTGGGCACCGGGAACATTGGGCTCCCCTGCCTTTGTCATGCCGTTGAAGGTATTGGCGATGATGTCCGCAAAAGCCGCCAGCACCAAAAGGGTGAACAGCCAGCAAAAGAGCAGGAACATCCTGCGCCCTGCCTTGCCCACATACTGCTCGATGAGCATTCCCATGGACTTTCCCTCGTTCTTCACCGAGGCGTAGAGCGCCGTGAAATCCTGCACCGCACCGAAGAAGATGCCTCCCAGGATGAGCCACGCAAGAGCCGGCCCCCATCCGAACATCGCCGCGATGATGGGTCCCGTCACAGGCCCTGCGCCGGTGATGGAGGAAAACTGGTGGGAAAACACCGTGAAGCGGGATGCCGGAGCGAAATCCTGTCCATCCTCGAACCGATGGGCCGGGGTCACGGCCTTTTCATCGATGCCCCATGTTTTCACCAGCCATCGGCCATAGCCGAGATAAGCGGCAAGGAACACGACAATGGACACACCTACAACTGTCAGACCATTCATGATATAAATGCCTTCTTTCTATATAAAAAAGGAATAGATATATGGTGACAATGTTACTACCCGAAAGGACATATGTCAACCCTACATGTCCATACCGGAAGGACAACAAGATTCCTTTTTTCAGCACACCCTACTCGGCTGCGCCTTTTTTTCTATCTTGACCGTGGAGGACGAACGTGCTATAGTAAAGAAAATTTCATACGGCTGAGTTTGGAGCCGTGCTTTTCAAGCAGAAATCGACGCTATGCCTCGGGAGAGGTGCGTCGATTTTTTTTCAAAATGCGGTGAAGAGAGGGGGTTTGCCATGAATTTCAAAAAGTGCGTTCTGTGCGGATTGCTTGTCGGCTGTCTGGGAGTTCCTTGCGGCAACGGAATTGTTTTGCCCGTGGAGGCAGCATCATCGCTTGTTCAGCCATCGGCGCATGTATATTCGCTGGATTTTGACGCCCAAGAATTTTCGGAGGAAGCGCTGGAGCTGAACGGGCAGCAAGTGGCTTATCGCGCCTACCGCGGCATCGTGTATGCAGCGCATCCGCAAAGCATCCAATACCAATCCATGAACATTTTCATTCCCGCAGGGTATCTTGCGGGAATGAGCATCAACGGCTACACGGCCAAGACCGCGCCTATTTTCCTTCCCACTGGAGTGGGCGGCTATATGCCGGGGGAAGCGGGGGAGCCAAAGGAAAAGGATGCCATGAGCGATGGCGCGAATGCAATCCTTGTCGCATTGTCCAAGGGTTATGTGGTGGCCAGCCCGGCCATTCGCGGACGCACGATGGTTGGGGATGACGTCAAGACCTATGTGGGCAAGGCACCGGCCTTTATCGTGGACTACAAGGCAGCGGTGCGCTATCTTCGTCATAACAGAGACCGATTGCCTGCCGGTGACACAGAGAAAATCATTTCCAACGGAACCAGTGCAGGAGGGGCGCTTTCTGCCCTTCTGGGTGCCACGGGCAATGCCAGGGAGTATGCGCCATACCTGAAGGAAATCGGCGCGGCAGAAGAGCGTGACGATATTTTCGCCTCCAGCGATTACTGTCCCATCACCAATCTGGAACACGCCGATATGGCCTATGAATGGATGTTCCACGGCATCAACAACTACTACATGGCAACATGGCAGCTCACGGATCTGGAGAATCGCGGCATGAAGGTGCCGGGGCAAAAGGACGGGGCCAAAGCTCCCAAGCAGGCGCCGGATGCCGCTGCCGCCAATAATCCCACCGCCAGCAAGCAGGAAATGCACATGACCGCCAAGGAGATTGCTGTTTCCAAAGTCCTCAAGGACGCCTTCCCCGCCTATGTGAACAGTTTGCAGTTAAAGGACGAGGAAGGGAATCTGCTGACCCTTGACGAGAACGGCAAAGGCTCTTTTCGTGACTATATCAAGGGCAAGTATATGCAGTCGGCGCAGGATGCGTTAAGCCGTGGTTTGGATATTAGCCAGGCCACCTGGGTAAAGGTGAAAAACGGCAAGGTGGTGGATGCGGATATGGATGCCTATCCTGCGGCTGCCACCCGCATGAAGGCGGCTCCTGCCTTTGACAAGCTGGATTTGAGCTCGGCAGAAAATGATGAATTTGGCACGGAAAGCAATGTGCCGAAACATTTTTCTGCGATTTCCCAGCAGTATGAGACGAAACAGGGAGAAATGGCAGACGCCGAAACAATCCGCCTGATGAATCCATTGAGCTTCATCGGCACCGGCAAAGCTGACGTTGCCAAGCACTATCGCATCCGCCACGGTGCAGTTGACCGCGACACGGCCCTGGCAATCCCTGCGATTTTGGCGTTGAAGCTGCAAAACAGCGGGGTGGATGTGAATTTTTACTCCCCCTGGGGCAGAGGACATTCGGGGGACTATGACCTGACGGAACTCTTCGCCTGGATGGATGGCATCTGCAAGGCGCAACGGTAAAGAATGATTTGGCAGATGTGCTGCCCTGCGAATGTTGAAGCCGGATATGGTTGAAGAATGTCTGTAAGCAGATTTTGCGGCATTGAGTGCTGTATAGCGGAAAGGAAGAAACTATGGGATTTCAATTTGCTCACAACAACATCAACGTGCTGGATCTCGACAAGAGCCTGGCCTTTTACAAGGAAGCATTGGGGCTGTCCGAGGTGCGCCGCATCAATGGCGGGGACTTTATCATCGTCTATCTCGGCGATACCCACCAGAGCAAGCATCTCTTGGAGCTTACTTGGCTGAAAGATCGCAAGGAGCCTTACAATTTGGGCGACAATGAGTTCCATCTGGCTTTTACGGCAGATGACTTCGATGCCGCCCATGAAAAGCACAAGCAGATGGGTTGCATCTGCTATGAAAATCCGGGCATGGGTATTTACTTCATCTCTGACCCTGACGGGTATTGGCTCGAAGTTTTGCCCTAATCCCGCCTCGGATATGGAATTTGCCGAGAAAATGGAAAAGGCATTCTCGAAGCGTTAGAAGATAATGGAAAAGAGCCGAAACCTTTGCAGGGTTCCGGCTCTTGGCGCTATCCTTACTTTACATAATGGACACGGGATTCGTCATAGCAATCCTTTTGGGGCTGTTTTTTCTTGGGATAGCCAAAGGGAACGATGGTGAAGGCAGCGAGGTTTTCCGGCAGTTCCAGCACCTTGCGCACGGCCTCCATGCGATCCTCGTGGGGAGAAATCCCCAGCATGACCCCGCCCAATTCGAGAGCCTCCAGTTCCAGCAGGACATTTTCTGTGGCGATGGCGCAGTCGATGTCGGCGTACTCCGGAAAGCGAAGTTGCTCCTTGCGGAAACAGATGACCAAGGCCGCCGGAGCATTTTCTGCCGGGGTAGCGTAAGGACTGGCATTGGCGAGGGCACTCAGTTTGTCCTTGTTCGTGACGATGTAAAACTCCCAAGGCTGCTGATTGCCCGCCGAGGGAGCGGCAAAGGCCGCTTTCAGGAGCCGGTGGATTTTCTCCTGCTCCACTGCTCGTTCCTCGAACTGGCGAATACTGGTGCGGGTAAAGATTGTGTCCATGTTCATGCCTCCTTTGACGGCCATGGATGGCCTAATGCGGGCGCAGGAGCGTGATGCGACGGTTTTGCGCCAGCCGCTTCGATGCCGATGACTTCGGCGATGACCAGGTAATGGGCGGGGGATTCCTTTTCCCCCTGATAGTATTCCAAGGCAAATTCGGGGAAGTTCTCCTTGGAAAGCTGCTGCATGAAGAGCTTCCGGCAAAGAAGCGTTTCCTTGGCTTCCTCATAGGTGACGCCATGCTCCAGCGGTTTCGGCGTCAGCCCCGCTGCCTTGGCCTTGTCCGTATCGCGCCCGGACTTGGAGCCGAACACGCCCAGAGCCTTCTTGTATGACGCATCGTAGAAGGAAACGGTAATTTCCTCATGGCGGGTGACAAACTCGTAGGTGTAACGGGTGGGCTTCACCACAAGGAACAGGACGGGCTTGTGCCACATGGTCCCCATGCCGCCCCAGCTGATCGTCATGCTGTTGAAGTCGCCTTGGATGCCGGCAGTCAACAGTGCCCAATCCTTGTCGAGTTTCGTGAAGGGATGGGCGATAAAATCCTGAATGTTCATCTTATATACCCCTTTCGGAAAAGTGGTTCCTGCATGGATTTATTCTATCACTCAGAAAGGAAATTTTGCAAGAATGAACTTTAAGGGAACTTGGTATATTTTGGATACCGTAAGATGGAGGCAATGAGAAATGGAAGAACTCGGACGTATTGGCTATTCCCGATGGGTACTCATTTTCGTGGCGGCAATCTGCCTGCTCATGCCACAGAGGACGAACGCCGTTGTAGCTATAGAAAAGGTAGCGGAGTCCAACCACCAATGGACAGGCATTGCAGTTGCCGCCGACGGGAGAATGTTCGTAAACTTTCCCACATGGAATGACTACCCGGTGGATTACCGGGTAGCAGAATTGGTTGACGGCAAGGAAATCCCTTATCCGAGCATGGAGTGGAACAAGGAGTTTGTCTGTGTCCAGAGCGTTGTGGCTGATGACGAAAATCACCTGTGGAGATATCCTGTATCAAATCCCTACAGCCGTATTGCGGGACAAGGCATTGACGGTATATCACCTCGCAAATCAACTATCCCTTGGAAGACCGTCAAAAATATGCCATTTATCGCCTGGACATTGATGAATGAAAATGATGTTTTGAAGGAAATGAGTTGCTTATTGCCGAAGTTCTTTTACATAAACATGCAGAGGGTCAAACGTATGAACGCAATTTTCACCCGCACCAGTGTGCGAAGCTATGAGGAGCGCCCCATAGAGAAGAACAAATTGAAAAGATACTGAGAGCAGCTATGGCTGCGCCATCAGCTGTCAATCAGCAGCCCTGGGAATTTTATGTGGTGACAAACAAGGAGACGTTGCAGAAACTTTCCGGGGCAAGCCCCTACGCCGGCATGACGGCAAAAGCACCGGCAGCCATTGTGGTTTGCGGACGAAAAGAGGGACTGACCATTTTTTATTTTCTTTTGCAGGAGTGACGAGTATGCTGGTAGAATATATAAAGGTTAAGGATGGATCATTATCGTTTAAAAGAACGATTGTGGGGCATTTGAAATATTGCGGGAAATCAAGGAGAGCCATGTATTTCATTTTTGATATACAAATATAACGAAAGAGGAAGATGAGCATGAAAGAATTGATGTTGGGAAACAAGGCGATAGCCCGAGGGCTCTATGAGGCCGGGGTCTGCTTTGTTTCGAGCTATCCCGGTACGCCCAGTACCGAGATCACCGAGGAAGCCGTCAAGTATGACGAGATCTACTGCGAATGGGCACCCAATGAGAAGGTGGCAATGGAATCCGCCTTTGGCGCATCCCTGGCGGGACGGCGCTCTTTTTGCGCCCAGAAGCATGTTGGGCTCAACGTGGCGGCAGACCCGCTGTTCACCATGTCCTATACGGGGGTGAATGCCGGCATGGTGATCGTTGTGGCAGATGATGCGGGAATGCACTCCTCCCAGAACGAGCAGGACAGCCGCCATCATGCCATCGCGGCAAAGGTTCCCATGCTGGAGCCGTCGGATTCCTCGGAGGCCCTGGCCTTCACGAAAATGGCCTACGAGCTATCGGAGCAGTTCGATACCCCGGTGCTCATGAAAATGTGTACCCGTGTCGCCCATTCCCAGTCGGTGGTGGAAACGGGAGAGCGCGTCGAGCACCAGAAGCCCTACGAAAAGAACATTCCGAAATACGTCATGATGCCGGGGAATGCGAAAAAGCGCCACCCCATCGTGGAGGAGCGCACGAAAAAGCTGCGGGAGTACGCGGAGACGGCCCCCTTCAACCGCGTGGAGATGGGCGGCACAGAACTCGGCATCATCACCGCCTCCACCTCCTACCAATACGTCAAGGAGGTTTTCGGCGACAGCGCCAGCGTCCTGAAACTGGGCATGACAAATCCCCTGCCGGAAAAGCTCATCAAGGACTTTGCCGCCAAGGTGAAGAAACTTGTGGTGGTGGAGGAATTGGATGACATCATCGAACAGCAGGTGCGGGCCATGGGGCTGGAGGTCTCCGGCCGCGATGTCCTGCCGGGAATCGACGAGTTCTCCCAGAACATGGTGGCGAAGGCCTTCGGCAAGGATACGCAGGAAGGGACGAAACTTTCCGATGCGATTCCTCCCCGTCCCCCGGTGATGTGCGCCGGATGCCCCCATCGCGGCATGTTCTACTCCCTCAAAAAGAGGAACTGCACGGTGCTGGGGGATATCGGCTGCTATACCCTGGGCGCAGTGCCGCCCCTCGGTGCCATTGAGATGACCCTTTGCATGGGAGCATCCATCAGCGCGACCCACGGCTTCAACAAGATGCTCGGCAAGGAAAGCGAAGGAAAGACCGTGGCGGTCATCGGCGATTCCACCTTCATGCATTCCGGCATGACCGGGCTGGCGAATGTCGCCTACAACCAGTCGAACTCCACGATCATCATTTTGGACAACAGCATCACGGGCATGACGGGGCATCAGCAGAACCCCACCACGGGCTTCAACATCAAGGGCGACCCTGCAGGAAAAATCGATCTGGAAGCCCTTTGCCGCGCCATGGGCTTCCGTCGCGTCCGGGTGGTTGACCCCTATGACCTCAAGGCCTGCGATACGGCGATTGCCGAGGAACTGGCAGCAGAAGAGGCCTCCGTCATCATTTCCCGCCGTCCCTGCGCCCTGCTGAAAAAGGTGAAGCACAAGGCTCCCCTCGCCGTGGACAAGGAAAAATGCATCGGCTGCAAGTCCTGCATGCGGGTAGGATGTCCGGCGATTTCCATGAAGGACGGCAAGGCCGTCGTCGATACGACGCAGTGCGTAGGATGCGGCATTTGCAGCCAGCTCTGCCCGAAGCAGGCATTTTTCAGTACGGAGAAAGGTTGAGGAGGAAGCGCTATGGAGACGAAAAACATCATCATTGTAGGTGTTGGCGGCCAGGGCTCCCTTCTGGCCAGCAAGATCCTGGGGGATTTGCTTCTCCGCCAGGGCTATGACGTAAAGGTATCGGAGGTCCACGGCATGTCCCAGCGGGGCGGCAGCGTCATCACATACGTGCGCTTCGGCGACCACGTGTATTCCCCCGTGGTGGACGAGGGAGAGGCGGACTACATCGTTTCCTTCGAGATTCTGGAAACGGCACGGTGGCTTTCCTATTTGAAACCCGGCGGGCAGATTGTCACGAACACCCAGCAGATCGACCCCATGCCCGTCATCACGGGTGCGGCAGTGTACCCAGACGGTCTGGTGGACAAAATCAAGGCGGAGGGTATCAAGATCGATGCCATGGACTGCCTTTCCCTCGCAAGGGAAGCAGGTTCCCCCAAGGCGGTGAACATCGTGCTTCTCGGACGGCTCTCCCATTACTTCTCCATTAGCGAGGAGGCATGGCAGGAAGCGTTGACTGCCAACGTACCACCAAAGTTTCTGGAACTGAACAAAAAGGCCTTTGCCCTTGGGAAAAATCATCAGGGATAACATTATAAATATACTGTTACTATACTTCTTTACAGTATTTTATTACGTAAAAGAGGCTCCTGCTCTTCGGGCAGGAGCCTCTTTTTGTTACATTATTTCAAAAAACCATTGATGATCTGTTCCTCAGCCTCGGCCTCACTCAATCCCAAAGTCATGAGCTTGATCAATTGGTCGCCGGCAATCTTGCCAATGGCAGCCTCATGCACCAGCATGGCATCCACATTGTTTGCTTCCAGGGAGGGCACTGCCAGGATCTTCCCCTCATCCATGATGATGGAGTCGCATTCCGTATGCCCATGGCAGGGAGCATTGCCCACAATGCAGGCATCGAATTTCTGGTAGGACTTGTTCTTGGCCACGGAGCGCGACACCACATCGGCGCTTGCACCTTCGCCGTTCAGCTCCACCTTGTAGCCGCTGGTTGCCGTCTGCGTGCCATGGGTCATCAGCCGTTCCCGGACCACCAGGCTCGCCCCCGCCTTGAGATTGGCGGTGGTCATGCGGTCAGTGGAGTCCACTCCCTTGATCTGCACCATCTCCATCTCCATGGTGCTGCCCTCTTCCATGGTGACTTCCGTGACAGGGTTCAGTATGCGCTTTCCCGTGCCATCACCGGAGCCATAGTGCTTTTCCACATATTTGATCTTGCTGTTCTTTCCAACAAAAAAGCGATGCACCCCATCGTGCTGGGAGTCCTGCGTGCCGCAGTTGTCTATGCCGCAACCCGCCACGATCACCACGTCGGAATTCTCCCCTACGTAGAAATCGTTGTAGACGACTTCCTTGTGGCCGCTGGCACTGAGCACCACCGGTATATGCACGCTCTCGTTCACCGTGCCCGGCTTGATATGGATGTCTATGCCCGTGCCGTCTGCCTTGGATACAATGTCAATATTCGCCGTGGTATGCCGTCCCGCCAGTTCCCCGTTGGCACGGAAATTATAGGCACCTGCGGGGACTTCGTGCAAGTCTGCAACCTCGGCCATCAATCTCTTCTGTATGCTGTCCATCTGCACCATATCGATATCCCTTCCCTTTCCACGTTATTTAAGCCGCTCGCACATGCCCATGGCGGATTCCGTCTCAAGGATTTCCGGCAGTATTTCCCGGCTCGTTCCCCGCTTCTCCACCCGGCCTGCAGCCAGGACAATGATTTCATCCGCAATGCTCAGGATGCGTTCCTGATGCGAAATGACAAGGATGGTGCTGCCCTTGATCTCCTTCTGCATCTTCTCAAAGATCCGCGTCAGGTTCTGGAAGCTCCAGAGGTCAATACCGGCCTCCGGCTCGTCGAAGAGCGACAGCTTCGTCTTGCGCGCCAGCACCGTGGCAATCTCGATGCGTTTCAGTTCGCCGCCCGACAGGGACGCATTGACCTCCCGGTTGATGTAGTCCTTGGCGCAGAGCCCCACCTCGGACAGGTAGTCACAGGCTCCCTCCACCGTCAGTTCCTTGCCAACGGCGAGGCGCAGCAGATCAAAGACCTCCAGCCCCTTGAACCGCACAGGCTGCTGGAAGGCGAAGCCGATGCCCATCCGCGCCCGCTCGGTGATGCTCTTGTCCGTGATTTCCTGGCCGTCCAGGAAAATCTTTCCCGACGTGGGCTGTTCAATGCCTGCGATGATCCGGGCCAGGGTGGACTTGCCACTGCCATTCGGCCCCGTAATCACGATGAATTTCCCGTTGTCCAGTTCAAGGCTCAAATCACGGATGATATCAACCTGCTTTCCTTCCTCCATGACCGAAAAAGAAATATTCTCCAACGTTAACATAGTCGCTCTCCCCTCGGTGTCTGCCCGGCTACTCCCAGGCTCATCTCTGCTGCCGCTTTATATTCACATAGAATCGCTTTGCCACACCTGCCGTGTGAGAACATCAATGCAGGAAATTTTCCCCTGGGGCAGGAAGGACCCCGTGTCCAGGAGGATGATGTTCCCAAAGAAAATCGGCGTTGTCTGCCCGCTATCGAAATACTCTGTAGGAGTATGCCCCACCACGGCAATGGCATCCCCTTCATAATGCCGGTAGAATTCGCTGCGTATCCAGAGCAGGGTTTCCTCATTCTGCTCTTCCAGAGGCACCCCCGGCTTCCATCCCGCATGGCAGAAGATATACTCCTGCCCGTCCACCTCGAGCCGATGGTACAGAGGACGGGCGAGAATGAAGGCCAGTGCTTTCTTCAACGCCTCGGGATCCCGCTTCATCCAGACATCCATTTCCCGTTTCGTGGCACTTCCGCCATTGGGCAGCCATATATCGCTGTACTCCCCCTTCAGAGCGTAGTATTCCAGCATCATCTGCTCATGGTTGCCCCGCAAGGCGATGACATTCTCCTTCTCGCTCATCTCCATGACCCAGCGCAGACAGCGCAGATTCTCAGAACCACGGTCGATATAGTCCCCCAACAAAACCAGCAGGTCCTTCTCCGGACGGAACTGCGCCTTGTGGAAAACCGACAACAGCCTGTCGAAGTTCCCGTGCATATCGCCGATTGCCAGAATCCGCTCATATCCCATGGCTCTTTCCTCCCCGTCGCTGCAACATATCTTCATATCTTCAATGTCACATGCAATATATCCACAAGGCTGCATCGCCAAATGCCACATGATCCCCAAGATTCACAGGTTATCCACAAAAATCCTGTGAGTAACTCAGTCCCAACTGTGGATAAGTCCGTCTCCCGTGGAAACTTCTACTCAATTTTCCCTACGACAAAGAAGGTTCCCCTTGCCTGTGCGCAGAGATGGTTCTCCTCGTCGAAAATATCGCAGGCACAGGACAGAGTGCGCGCCCCATTGTGGAGGCAGGTCGCCACACAGCGCAGATGACGGCCCACCGGGGCACGCTTCAGGTAGCTGATGTTTGCCTCCAATGTAACGACCTTCTTGTTATAGGCAAAGCAGACTGCCCCCATGGACGAGTCCGCCAGTGTCATGAAGGCTCCCCCATGACAGATGCGGTAGCCATTCGTCGTATGGATGGCCACATCCATGGAAAGCACGACCTTCCCTTCCTCAACGCTGTCCATCTTCACGCCGAGGTGGTCCACCATGGCTGCCTGCTTTATGATATGATCCTCAACCTTCCGCTTGAATTCCTCCGTCAACATCCCTGCCACTTCCCCTCTATAAATGTACATCATTATATCGCATGATGCCTGCGCCAGTTTTCCCATTGCTTTTATTTGCGCCCGTTAACTTGTAATTATACCATATTTTCCCCATCACATAAAGAAAAACAAACCGCCCGGCTCCATCGCGGGCAGTTTGTTCTCCAAAAAATATATTCTTATTTCTGCGTCTTCTTCGCGGCCTTGTCCTTGTTGTAGTTCTCGGAAAGGATGCGCTTGGCAATCTTCCCGGTGGAAGTGCGGGGAAGAGCCTCCAGTTCGTAGAATTCCCTGGGAATCTTGTAGAGGGCCAGGTTCTGCTGCAGGAACTTCTTGAGATCCCTGACCTTGAAGCCCTCCGTGCCCTCCTGCAGGGCATAGAAGCAGACACCCGCCTGGCCGCGGAGCTTATCCTCCACCCCCACCACGGCAGCCTCATAGATGCCGGGATACTGGTAGATGAGCTCCTCCACCTCGCGGGGATAGATATTCTCTCCCATGCTGATGATCATGTCCTTGAGACGGTCCACAATGAAGATGTATCCATCCTCATCCGCACGGGCAACATCCCCCGTATGGAGCCAGCCGCCCCGCAGGGCCTCTTCCGTGGCATCGGGAAGGTTCCAGTAGCCCAGCATGACATTGGGGCCCTTGATGATGAGTTCCCCCGCCTCGCCCCGGTGCACGTCATTGCCCTCCGAATCCACGAGACGCCACTGTATGCCTGGAATCACCGGCCCAATGGAGCCGATTTTCTCTTTTCCTGCAGGATTCATGGTCACCACCGGGCTGGCCTCGGAAAGACCGTAGCCCTCGCAGATGGAAACGCCGAACTTCGCGATGAAATCCTCCTCGATCTTGAGGGGAAGCGTCGTGCCGCCACTGACCACGAGGCGCAGGCTCTTCATGTCCTCCGCCGTTGCCAGCTTGGTGAGCAGGCTGCAGATGGAAGGCACAACGTACATATCCGTGACCTTTTCCGTGCGGATGGTCTCAATGGTCTCCTTCGGCGTAAAGGCATCGAGGATGACCACAGAAGCACCGGAATAGAAGGGATAAAGCACCGAGCAGGTCCAGCCGAAACAATGGTACATGGGAAGCACGCAGAGCACCACATGCTCCTTCTTGCAGCCCATCCACGTCATCTGCTCCGCATTGCTCACAAGATTGCGGTGGGAGAGCACCGCGCCCTTGGGCAGCCCCGTGGTGCCGGAGGTATAGATGATAACGGCAGGGCTCGTCTCCTCGAAGTCGTGGGGAAGATCCGGCGCGGCCGTCCAGGAAGACTCCGCCTCCATAAAGGCCGCGATGTCATGCTGGACAATCTTCGTGTCACAGCCCAGGGAAGCCAATGCATCATCCAAATGAAGCGGCTCATAGGTCATGATATGCTGGATTCCGGCATCCTTAATAATGTAGGCAACCTCACGGCTCTTGAGCTGGAAGTTGATGGGAACGACGATGGCCCCCAGGGAGACAATGCCCATATAGGCAAAGACGAACTCGGCGCTGTTGCGCGAGAAAAGCCCCACACGGTCGCCGAGACGAATCCCCGAGGCGTACAGGCTGTTGCGGCAGAACTTGATCTTCGCGGCAAACTCATCATAGGTGAAACGACGGCCATGATCCACGATGGCAACATCATTGGGACGGCCCTTGCGGGTAAGCTCATGCAAAAACATCTTGCGCACCATTCCTTCCAGTTCCTAACATATATGTATATCTGTATTCCTTTGATTTTATCTTAGGTAACAAGGAATGTCAAAGGGAAAATGGAGGTTGTATGGCTCGTTTTTCACATGGCTCATTGCCTGCTGTACTTGGTTCCTCTCCCATTTCCATGAATAGTGACACAACCCTTATCCACCAAGCACTTTAGAAGAATTGCAACTTTGGATCTCCCAAAGGGAACGGCACCGGTGATTTCACCGGCAGATTTCGGTGTTATGCGGCTCAAAGCGCCATAGACGATTTTTTCATCTTCGGTCAACTCAAGGCTGTCCATCACAGGAAGCACTACCTTAATGCAATTATCAGAAACCTCAAACATGGGGTGCTTTCCGCTGTTGCGATAAGCCCCGCGAATCCGCAGGATTCCCGTTCCCAAAATCTCCACCATGTGCAAACGATAAAAGATATTGCCCAGTATGGGGTTCCTGAGCATGGAGACGCTTCCTCTGAGATATTCCTCCTCGCTCATGCCACCAGGTAGCCCGCCGGGGGAGATAATTTCTATGCGGTCATCAAACATCAACACACGAATATGTGCGCTCACATCCCATGTACGGTGAATAAGGGCATTGGCCAAGGCTTCACGAAATGCCACCTCCGGAACCTGTTCCACCGTTGCGCGCTCCACTCCTTTAATGGCCTCATATTGGTAATAGTCACGATAGAGCTGCACAGTCTGCTCAAATGCGTCAAGAACAGACATATGCTCATATGTCACGCGTTTCAGAATAATATTAATGGAATTGCCAAACCTAGCTATATCTAAGCCGGGAAAGGAATTTCTGTCCGCCAACAGTTCAGCCGCATGATTAAACCCCTCTGTACCAGAATATAAATCCAACGTCTTCAGAACATCATGATTGAGCCGGCTGATCCCTATTTCCCTTATGGCTTTTTGCTCCAACGAGTGGAAACTCAAGTCTTGCTCTTTGGCAGCCAGCTGCTCATAGTTCAAATTACGGCCTTGTAAAATCAACCTGGTCAATTCCGTCTTGTCCACTTCAATGGTGGCACTATCATTTCTGCGATATGCCTTGGATTTGTACATATATGGTTTTTCCAGCCCCGCATGGACCGTCAATGTCACTGTTTTCCTCTCATATTGCACAGTCAATTCGTAATCCGGCTGAGGGTGTATCGTGTCATTGATCTTATTTTCAATATCCAGACAGACTTGTTCTGGATTGGACAGCCCTGCCACGCTGCCATCATCACGAATCCCAAAAACAATGCTGCCCCCTCCATAGTTGGAAAAGGCACTTACAGTCTTCAAAAAGGAATTCGTTATTTCCTCTTTGAATTCCAATGTCCTGCTTTCCTTCACGCGCCAATCACCGTCCGTTTCCATCCTGTATCCATTCCATTGTACAATCTAAACATTATAATTTCAACTGTATTTCTCTTATACCCTCAGTTTTTAATCGTTTTCCGATTGTATTTCAACTGTATTTTTTATCAATTGAAATACATCCAGTAGCAAATTTGATGTTGAAGTTATATTGAGATACTTCAATTCGCATACAACTGCAAAGACCGCCGTTGCGAGTATCATCAAGATACCGCAACGGCGGCCTTTTATGGTTATGTTCGGCTTAGGAAGCAGGGGAAAATAAAAGTCACATAATGCGCAGGACAAATTCACATAGGCAAGGCAGAGGAAGGAGGCATAGCGGTGCTATGTCGACTGACGATAACGCAGCATGTGTGGATTTGGACAAGCAGAATGTGAATTTTATTAATCCCTGATTCCTTACGTCAGAGCTTGAATTTCTGCACTTCCTGCTTGAGTTCCGATGCCATGCGGGCGAGGTTTTGACTGGCGTTGGCGATTTCCTGCACGGAAGCTGACTGCTCCTCGGTGGCTGCGGATACCGTTTCCGCTTCCTCGGCAGCCGTGCGGCTGGTGGTGCCGATGGTGCGGATGTGCCCGACAATCTCCCTGCCGTTCTCCGCCATGCCGCCAATGGCCTTGGAAATCCCCTGGATCTCCGCAGATACCTGTTCCACGATGTCGATGATCTTGCGGAAGGCCTCGCCCATGGAAACGATGTTCTGCGTCCCGACGCGAACTTCCTCGCTTCCAGCCTGCATTCCCTTCACGGCATCGTCCGTGTCCTTCTGGGTGGCCTGGATGAGATTCGCGATCTGCTGCGCCGCTTCGTGGGAGGACTCGGCCAGCTTCCTCACCTCATCCGCCACCACAGCAAACCCGCGACCCTGCTCCCCTGCCCGCGCCGCCTCAATGGCTGCATTGAGGGCCAGCAGGTTCGTCTGCTCGGCAATGCCGGAAATCGTCCCGACGATCTGTCCGATTTCCTTGGAGCGCTCCCCAAGGGATGTCACCACCTCAGTGGAGTGGATGGTGGACTGCTCGATGTGCTGGATCTGCTGGATGGCCTGTTCCAGAGTCTTCCCGCCATCCCGTGCCACATCCGCCGCCTCACGGCCCTGTGCTGCAGCATTGTCCGCCTGGGTGGAAACGTGCTGAAGGGTCTCGTTGAGATGCTCGATGGCCTCCGTGGTGCCTCCCACGGCCTCCAGCTGCTCCGAGGTTCCCTGGGCCACATTCACGATGGAGCTGGCGACCTGGTTCGATGCCTCCGCAGACTGCTCCGTGGTAGCATTGAGTTCCTCTGCAGAGGCGGAAAGGCTCTCCGAGGAATCATAGACGGCCTTCATGACCTTGTTGACGCCCTTCCGCATATCCCTCACGGCTGCGGCCAGAACCCCCAGCTCATTGCCGGTGGTCACCCGGGAGGGACGATCCCGGAAATCTCCTTCTGCCAGCAGATGGATTTCATCCATCATCGCCTTCAAGGGATTCATGGCCCGGTTCACGGTCATGAGAATGCCCAGGGAAATGAGCACGAGAAGCACCAGGGAAATAGCCACCATGATCTTAAGGGCATTGTTGACGGGGGCGAAAAGCTCGTCCTCATAGGCGATGGTCGCCATGCCCCAGCCGGTGGCGGGGATGAAGCTGTAGAAGGCGAGCATGTCCTGGCCGTCCTTGTTCGTGTAGCGATACACGCCATCCTCTCCCGAGAGCATCTTCTCCCCCAGGGTGCGGACAGCAGGATCCTCGTCCTCAGAAATCTTTTTCTTCATGACAGCCGCCTCATCGGGATTCACGATATAGGTGCCTTCCTTGGAAACGAGAAGGCTGTAACCGTCCTCGCCCAGCTTCAGGGATTCCACCTTCTTCGTGACGGATTCCACATAGATGGCGGCCAGAACCATTCCCACATTCTTGTCCTCGGCATCCTTCGACAGGGCGATGGCGTTCACGATGATCTTTCCCGTGGCCTGGGAGATGACCGGAGAGGACATGAAGTAATCCTTCGCGCCCGTCATGGTTTCCTTGTACCATGCCTTGTCTTTGTTTTGCATCTCCTTGAAGCCGCTCTTCGTCTCCCCATAGAGCACGCCGGAACCATCAAAGGGACCCCAGCTCACGCTGTCATAAACACCGGGGTATGCCGTTTCCATGAGCTCCATGCGATACTCGTTGGTCCGGTTGAGCAGTTCGGGGTCCAGCACCCGTGCCGCAGGCTGAGCGGCCACCAGGCGTGTCTCCAGCATGCGCTTGTCCAGCCAGGCGGAAACTCCCTCGCTGACCTCCTTGGAATTGCCCAAGGCGCTCGACACGAGCTGTTCCTCAAATGCCGCCCCCATGTATTTGAATATGACGGCGGTCAGTATGATGAGACCAATGGCGACAATCGGCAAGACGAACAACAGGATTTCCGTCTTGACCGTACGGGCCTTGGAAGAACTGCTTCCTTCCATGCTTGACATATCCATACATCCTTTCCTTCCTGCGCATTCCGTACACGCCCTGTTTTTTTAGAGGATACCTGTTTCTTTTATTCGCACTGCCCCGGCAAAATTCCTGCCGTCGTGAAATGTTTTATTTCCTTTTTATGAAATCAAGGAAGGCAGCGGCATCGCGGTTGATGACGAGTTCCTCCGGGAACCCTGCCGCCTCGAGGACCTCCCGGGAATTGGCATGGTTGCCCACGTCCAGGTCAATGTGGGCATCGCTGCCCATGATGACCATCGTGCCGCAGCGCTTGCAGGCGGCGAGAAGTTCCGCCGCCTTTTCACGGGAGCCTGCCCTGCTGCCCGTCGATACGTAGGAGCTGTTGTTTGCCTCCAGCAGCACATGGTTCTCCTTCGCAGCCCCGGCAATGGCATCGAAGTCCACGGGATACTGCGGGTTGTCGGGATGGCCGATGATCTTCACGTAGGGATTCCGCATGGCACCGATGATGGCAGCGGTATTCTGCTCCACCGTGCCGGGCGTGATGCAGAGGTCATGAAGGCTGGCAATGGCGTAATCCAGACGCTTGATGGTGTCCTCCCGAAGATCGGTGCTGCCGCTGAAATCCATGATGTTGAGCTCCACGCCCATGACCACGCTGATGCCGAAATCCTTGTTGCGTATGACCTTGAAATTGCGGAAGTACATCTCATGAATGGAACCTGGCAACGCCGGCCCATGGTCAGAAATGCCCACAAGCGCCAGCCCCCGCTCTTTCGCGACAGCAATGGATTCCCGAAGGGTGCTGTAGGCATGGATGCTGGCAATGGTATGGATATGCACGTCAAGCAAGTCTTTCATGGTGAAACCTCCAACAATCGTTCCAAAACATCAGGAACAAGTTTGCTCTATGAAGTATAGCAAATATGCCCCGATTTTTCAAGAATAGACTTTTTGACTTTTAAAGCGCGAAATAATTGGGGCAGATGATGTGGTTTTTATTATATTATATTGCCATATTTTTAAATTCAACAAATAAAAATGCATCATACTGCCTTATTATGTGCTATAATTTCAAGAGGAGGCGAGGATATGGAGCGCAAGAATTACCGGAAAAAATTGCAGGAACTCAGCCACAGCACGGGCATCAAGGTTCTCACGGGGCTGCGGAGAAGCGGAAAATCGGCACTTCTGGCCATGTTTGCCGAGGACCTGCACAGCGGGGGCGTCCCATCGGAGCACATCATAGCCATTGACTTCGACGAGCTTCATTATGAGGAATCCCTGGACTATGGCGCCTTGCATGAGTACATCGGGGAATGCCTGAAACAGGGCAAGAAAATCTATCTCTTCCTGGACGAGCTGGCCAGCGCCGCAGACTTCGAGCGGATTGTGGGAAGCCTCTACCTCAACCGGAGGCTGGACATCTACATTGCCACGTCACAGGCGGGGCTGGTCAAACGGGAGCTTGCCACGGTGCTGTCCGGCGGCTATGAGGAGCTCCATGTGCTTCCCCTGTCACTGGCGGAATATATCCAGGAAAGTACGGAAGCAGTCGAAGACAAAGAAAACATATCCGGCCAATGTGAAAACTATATCCACCAGAGCGGTCTGCCGGGGGCGCTCTGCCTGTCGGGAGAGGAAAATGCGCGCCTGCGGCGGGAATATCTGGAAGGCTGCCTGTCAACGACCTTGCTTTGGGATGTGGCGGCCCGTTGGCAGTTCCGGGACATGAACCTCTTGAAGGCCATGCTCTGCTTCCTCTACAGCCATCTCGGGGAAGCCCTTTCCCCCGCGAAAACCGCCGCCGCCATGAAGGAGAAGGGCATCGTCAAAAGCCTCAGCGCCCATACCGTCAGCGACTATCTCCGGGCATTGGAGGAAGCCTACCTCATCTATCGGGTGCCACGCTGCGACCTGCGCACGCGCCAGGTGCTCCAATCCACGGAAAAATGCTATGCCGTAGACCTTGGTCTTTGCGAGCTGCTCCTGGGGAAACGGGAACTTTCCGAGGGCGTGCTGGAAAACCTCGTCTACCTGGAGCTGCGCCGCCGGGGATTCCATGTCTGCATCGGGCGGGCAGGAACAAAGGAAATCAGTTTTCTTGCCGTAAAAAAGGACCCCATCTACATCCAGGTGTCGGCAAACCGCCTATTGGCAAAGAAACTGCATCCCCTGCAGCAGATCCGCGACCAGTATCCCAAATACGTCCTCACCCCGGAGGATGCGGAGGAAACGAACTATGAGGGAATCCACATCGTAAGCGTCATGGATTTTCTCATGGG
>JAFSWY010000207.1 GCA_017444295.1 Selenomonadaceae bacterium
AGAGGAAGTCCTGCAGTACCTCAAGGAAAAGACAGCAAATCTTATCCTGATTGACAGCAAGGCAGCGGCAAGGACCCTCGGTTCTGCAAAGGTGCTCAATATGCTTCTTTTGGGGGCGGCAATCCGGACAGGCGAGCTCGGGTTTGAGGCGGAGGACATTCGAGAGGCCATGCGGGAGAAGGTTCCTGCGAAATTCCATGATTTAAATGAAAAAGCATTGATGTATACGAAGGAAAAGGGGATCTCATGAAAATCAACGAAAAACAGCTCAAGCAGGCAGACCATCAGATTCAGAGGCTTTTGAAGGTCAACAATTTTTACGGAAAGAAATTGAAGGAGGCCGGGATTCAGGGAGTCAAGACCGTGGAGGAATTCCAGAAGCTGCCCTTCTCCCAGAAGCAGGATCTTCGGGATGCCTATCCCCTGGGACTCATGGCGGTGCCGGAAAGCGAGGTCGTGCGCATCCATTCCTCCTCCGGCACGACGGGGACGCCGGTCATCATTCCCTACACGGCAAAGGATGTGGACGATTGGGCGGAAATGTTCAAGCGCTGCTATGAGTTTGCCGGCATCACAAAGGAAGACCGCATCCAGATCACACCGGGCTACGGGCTCTGGACGGCGGGCATCGGTTTCCAGAACGGTGCCGAGAAACTGGGGGCAATGGTGGTTCCCATGGGGCCCGGCAACACGAACAAGCAGATACAGATGATGATGGATATGAAGACGACGGTGCTCACGGCAACCTCTTCCTATGCGTTGCTCCTGGCAGAGGAAATCGAGAAGCGGGGCGTCAAGGACAAGGTCTGCCTGAAGAAAGGTGTCATTGGCTCCGAGCGCTGGGGACAGAAGATCCGCGACAGGATCTCGAAGGAACTCAGCATTGAACTCTATGATATTTACGGGCTCACGGAAATCTACGGACCCGGCATTGGCATCAACTGCAAGTATGACACCGGCATGCATATCTGGGATGACTATGTGTACCTTGAGATCATCGATCCCCAGACAGGGGAGAATGTGCCCGACGGGGAATTCGGGGAGATCGTCATCACCACGCTGGTCAAGGAGGGGGCTCCCCTCATCCGCTACCGCACCCACGACCTGTCCCGCATCCTTCCGGGGGAATGCCCCTGCGGCAGCAAGTTCCCGCGCATTGACATCATTTCCGGGCGCAGCGATGACATGATAAAGATCAAGGGCGTCAATGTGTTCCCGAAACAGATTGAGGAAGTCCTGGAGAGCTTCCCGGAGCTTTCCAGCGAATATCAGATACGCCTGTCCCATCTGGACGGCAAGGATACCATGCGCATCTACGTGGAGACCAACGGCAGCGTGAACTTCCTGGAGATGGCAGGAAAGATCGCCGCAGCGGTCAAGAGCAAGATCGGCTTCACGCCCTTGGTCAAGATCGTCGAGATCGGCATCCTGCCCCGCAGCGAGAAGAAGACGAAGCGTGTCATTGACGAGAGATATGATTGAGCTATAGGTCATCCAACAAAAAAGCAGTTCTTCCGGATGAAGGAGAACTGCTTTTGTCCTGTGAGGCATTCATGAAATGTCCTCTTTGGTATACTTTAGGATATTCTTGCAGAAATCGATGAAGGACTGGGCAGCCTTGGAAATATACCTGTCCTTTTTCCAGGCAAGCCCGACATCCACAAAGAGCGGCGAGGCAAGGGGAACGGCTTTGATGCCCGGGGAGTCTTCCAGGACGATGTCCAGGAGGAAGGAGAGGCCGACACCGCGGGATACCAGCCCTTTTATGGTGACGACCTGGTTGGACTCCAGGACGATGTTCGGGGTGATGTCCGCCTCCTTGAATTCCTGGAGGATCAGCTGCCTCAGGAAAGAGCCTTCCTTCAGCATGATGATATCGGAGGAGGAAATGTCCTCAAAGGTCAGGGAATCCTCTTCTGCCAATGGGCTGGACTCAGGCACGCAGGCAACAATCTGGTTCTTCGACATGGGAAGCAGCTGGAGGTTGGTGGAGGCATTGGAGATGATGATGATGCCGAAATCCAGTTCATCCCGTTCCAGCTGTTCCCGGATGGTCATGGAGCCTTCCTCGTAAAGATAGATGTCCAGGTTGGAGTAGCTTTGGCGGAAGCTGGAAAAGATTTTCGGGAAGAGATAGGCTCCCATCATGGGTGGTATCCCGATCTTTATGGTTCCCTTCTGGAGCTGTTTGTAGTCATTGACCTCAAGGACGGCATCTTGTATGTTCCGGAGGGCCAGATCGATGCGATTGAGGAAGACGGTTCCTTCCGGGGTCAGGGAAAGCTGTTTCTGGCTGCGGTCGAACAGCTGTATGCCAAGTTCCGCTTCCAGCTTCTTGATGGCAACCGTGATGTTTGGCTGAGAAACGCGAAGGCGTTCGGCAGCCCGGGTGATGTTGCGCAATCGGCTGGCCATTTGGAAGTATTCCAGTTGACGTAGTTCCATGATATCGCTCCCTTGACCTGATAAATTTGAGTTATTTTCAACTATTATATCATATTTTTAAGAAATCTATGATATGATAAAAGAAATTTATGCAAAAAAATTAGAAAAAGAAGCAAAAATATTTTTCGATAAAAAAAGTTTGGATTTTAGTAGGATTTTTGGGCTTGTGTATGGAATTATAGAAAGACATGGGTGTATACTTGGAAGTAAATGATATTCCTTCAGCAACAAAGGAAGGTTAGGGGGGCTATTATCTTGGAAATGTCGACAGTCATCGGTGTGGTTGCCGGTTTTATTTCCGTATTCGTCGGAATGGTCATCAAGGGCGCACCGATCAGTTCACTGAATAACCCGGCGGCATTCCTGATCATTATCGGTGGTACGTTTTCCTGTCTGTTCATTGCATTCAATATGAATCAGCTGAAGTCTTTGCCCAAACTGGTGAAGATGACGTTTTTCCGGCCGCCGCTGCATGAGAAAGCGGAACTGCTGCAGCTGTTCATCGAGTTGTCGCAGATTGCCCGTCGCGAAGGTATTCTGGCTCTTGAGAACAAGGTCCAGGAGATACAGGATCCCTTCTTTCGCACAGGCCTGGGCATGGTAATCGACGGCATGGACCCGGAATTCGTCAGCGACGTGCTTGATGCGGAACTGGCGGTCATGCAGGAACGCCATTCTGTCGGGCGCTCGATACTCACCCAGGCGGGCACTTATGCGCCGACGCTGGGCGTGCTCGGCGCCGTTGTCGGACTTATCGCTGCACTGGGCAACCTGGACGATGTCAACAAGCTCGGCCATGCTATCGCTGCAGCATTCGTTGCAACGATCCTCGGTATCTTCTCGGCATACGTTATCTATCTTCCGCTTGCCAACAAGCTGAAGCTGCTCTCCGAGGCAGAGGTCAGCGAGAAGCGCATGATCATTGAGGGTATCTTGTCCTTGCAGGCCGGTGATTCGCCGACGGCAATCGAGGCAAAGCTCATGGTGTTCATTCCTCAGACCGAGCGCGAAGGCTTGAAGAAGGAGTGATTTGATGGCCAGGAAAAAACGGGGCAAACCCCATGAAGAACATGAGGGCGAGGCTTGGCTATTGCCCTATTCCGATCTCATGACCCTGCTTTTGGCACTCTTTATCGCTTTGTTTGCCATGTCCCAGACGGACCAGACGAAGGTCAATGAGATGGCGCAGGCATTTACGGCGGCATTCAATATGGGCGGCCCGTCCTTCTTTGACAAGGCCGGCCCGAATCCCAGCATGATGCGGCAGGTGGTCAGTGACGAGGATCTGGGAAACAATGCCTATATCCAGGAAAACCAGCAGTTGGAGAGCATCAAGAAGCAACTGGACGAGTACATTGAGCAAAACAAGCTGGAAGATGAGCTCAGCACGGAGCTTGCCGATGATGGCCTCATGATACGCATCAAGGAGAAGGCGCTGTTCCCTTCCGGCTCGGCGGAGCTCGTGGGTGATGCCCAGAGAATCGGCCCCGTGGTGGCGGGTCTTTTGGCGACAATACCGCAAAGGGTGCTCATTTCCGGGCATACCGACAATGTTCCCATCAATACGGAACAATACCCGTCGAACTGGGAATTGAGTTCCTATCGTGCGCTGAACTTCATGAAATTCCTGTTGTCCCTGAATCCTGGCCTGAACCCGGCAAGGTTCAGTGCCATTGGCTACAGTGAGTACCGGCCGATTGCGGACAACAATCAGGAGGCGGGAAGGACACAGAACCGCCGCGTTGAGGTGCTCATTGCGAGAAGCCAGCATTTTGATCCCCATGAAGCGGAACGGAAGGCTATGGAAGCAAAATTGAAAGACAAATGAGAAAAATGAGAAAAACGAAAGCCGGCTCATGCAGCCGGCTTTTTTGAAACAGAGGATGGGAAAATGATCTTAGGGATTGGCACGGATATTGTGGAAATCGGGAGAATGAAGAAGGCTCTGGAAAACGAGAGGTTCAAGGAGCGTGTCTATACGATGGGGGAAATCGAGTATTGCGAGGGGCGGGGCAGACAGGCAGCGGCCTCCTATGCGGCGCGCTTTTCCGGAAAAGAGGCGGTGCTGAAGGCCTTCGGCACAGGGCTTCGGGGCGGTACCCTGCAGGATATCGAGATCCTGCCGGATGAGCTGGGTTGCCCACGCGTGCGGTTGAGCGGCTATTATGCCGATCTGGCAGAAAAGAAAGGCGTGCGATATGTGCATATTTCCCTGAGCCATGGGAGGGAATATGCTACGGCGCAATGTGTGATGGAGGGTTGACGATGAAAATTTCCTTGGTGGATGAGATGCGGGCGATTGACAAGAAGGCGACGGAGGAGTTTGGCATACCGGAGCTTCTTCTCATGGAGAATGCGGGCCGTCAGGCCGCAGAGGCGATGGAGAATTTTTTGGGAGGTGTCGTTGAAAAGACAATCTGCGTCCTGGCCGGCACCGGGAATAATGGGGGAGATGCCTTTGCTGCGGCGCGACATTTGTCGAACCATGGGGCAAAGGTGAAGGTGTTCATGGCGGGCAACCCTGCCCATCTCACTCGTTCTGCGGCAGTGAACCGCGATATTGTGGGCAGGATGGGAATAGAGGTGAAACTGCTGGAGGGGGAAGAACGCTCCCTGGATAAATTGCGTGTCTTCCTGAAGCGTTTTGCCGATGGCATCCTGGATGGCATCCTTGGCACAGGAGTCAAAGGGGCGCCGAGAAAGGATATCGCAGATTTGATCCGGGTCGTGAACGAGTCGGGCAAGCCTGTCGTATCCATTGATGTTCCGTCGGGAATCGAGGCGGATACCGGCGAAGCACCCGGTGAGGCCGTGCGGGCAGATCTCACGATTTCCCTCGGCCTTCCGAAGATTGGGCATTTCTTCTGCCCGGGAGCGGAATGCACGGGCACGCTGTTGGTGGATGATATCGGCATACCCTCCCAGCTTCTTGAGGCAGAGGAATTGAGGCAGGAAATAATCGATGATGCCTTGGCGGAAACCTTGTTTCTGCCCCGTTCTATGGATGTCCACAAGGGAAGCTGTGGCCGTGTCCTTGTCATTGCCGGGTCAAGGGGCATGACCGGGGCGGCTGCATTGGCATCCAAGGCAGCGCTTCGGAGCGGCGGAGGAATCTCCACACTGGCCATTGCAGAGAGCCTTCATGATATCATGGAAGGAAAGCTCACAGAGGTCATGACGCAGCCGATTCCCGAGGCTGCGCCCGGCATCCTGGGCGGGGACAGGGCCATGGGGAGCTTGTTGCAACTGGTGGAATCCCATGATGTCATATTGCTTGGCCCCGGTTTGGGACGGAGGGATGAGACAGGGGATCTTGTGCGTCATCTGCTGGTGAACATCAACAAGCCTGTAATCCTTGATGCGGATGCCATCTATGCCTGTCGGAAGCATCCGGAACTTCTGGCAGAATGCAAAAAAATCCCGATTCTTACGCCACATTTGGGCGAGATGGCTGCGCTCCTTGATGTCACGGTGCCGGAACTTCGGAGTTCCCTGCTTCCGATGGTGCGGGAGGCTGCACGTGAATACAAGTCCGTATTTGTGGTGAAAAGCGAGTGCACCATTGTGGTCTATCCGGATGGGGAGGCGTTTTTTACGACCAAAGGCAATCCCGGCATGGCGACAGCAGGCTGCGGCGATGTGCTGGCAGGCACAATTGCGGGTCTGGTGTGCCAGACGGAGGAAGGTCTTGCCCCGCTGGCCGGTGTCTATCTCCATGGACTGGCAGGAGACCTTGCCTATGGGGAGAAAGGGGAAGGGCTCATTGCCTCGGATGTCCTTGAGAAGCTTCCGGAGGCACGGAGGTGCATCGGAACTTGCGGCGTGCAGAGACAGGAGATGCAATCGTCCCCTTGACATTTGTATAGTGGGGGAATAGAATAAAGACATTGCATTATATATATGAAACAAAGATTGCAAAAGGGGTGCGTTAGTGTGGGCAAAGCAAATCTGGACTGGTCTAATATTGATTTCAGCTATCGACAGACGCCGCAGCGCTATGTGGCGAACTATAAGGATGGAGCGTGGGGAGAAGGACAGCTCACGGGGGATTCCACGGTTGTATTGAATGAGTGCGCGGGCATTCTTCAATATTGCCAGGAGGTATTCGAGGGTCTCAAGGCATATACGACGAAGAATGGGGATATCGTCGCTTTTCGTCCCGACCTCAATGCCGAGCGCATGGTGGATTCCGCAAAGCGGCTGGAGATGCCGCCGTTCCCGAAGGAGAAGTTCCTGGAAGCTGTGGATGCGGTGGTCTCTGCCAATGCGGACTGGGTTCCTCCCTATGGCACAGGGGCATCCCTCTATCTTCGTCCCTACATGTTTGCCACGGGAATCGTCATCGGTGTGAAGCCTGCGACGGAGTATCAGTTCCGCCTGTTCAGCACGCCTGTCGGCCCGTATTTCAAGGGCGGCGCGAAGCCGATCACCATTTGCGTCAGTGATTTTGACCGTGCGGCCCCCCAGGGCACCGGCCATATCAAGGCCGGCCTCAACTATGCCATGAGCCTCCATGCCTATGTTGCGGCTCATGCAAATGGCTTTGACGAGAATATGTTCCTCGACCCGGCAACCCGCACCTATGTGGAGGAGACCGGCGGAGCAAACTTCATCTTCATCACCAAGGACAATGAGGTGGTAACGCCGAAGTCCGATTCCATTCTGCCTTCGATTACCCGCCGTTCTCTGGTTTACTTGGCAGAACATTATCTTGGACTCAAGGTCACGGAGCGCAGGGTTGCCCTTTCCGAGGTGGCGGATTTTGCCGAGTGCGGCCTTTGCGGCACGGCAGCGGTCATTTCTCCGGTGGGCAAGATTGTGGATCATGGCAGGGAGATCTGTCTGCCCAGCGGCATGGAGAAGATGGGTCCCATCACCCAGAAACTCTATGATACCCTTACCGGCATCCAGCTTGGCACTATGGAAGGCCCGGAAGGCTGGATCCGCAAAATCAAATAATCATTGCAGGCGATATCCCCGAAACCCTGGTGTTCGGGGATTTTGCAATATATAAATAATAAAAAATTGAACGGCAACAAGGATTTTTTGGAAAAGAAGGAGAATAGCTTTATTTAAAGAGTATTTGAGGAGTTTTGTTTATGCCGGTTGATTTCGATTTTCATCTTCCCGTGCACCTTCATGGGATTCTGGCAACGGTAACGTTTCTGGATGTCTTTGATATCTTCATTGTTGCTGCCATCCTTTATAAGATTTATGAGATGTTGCAGGATACCAGGGCCATTACTTTGGTGAAAGGGGTGCTGGTTCTTTTGGTTGTCACGATGGCCTGCAATCTGTTGCAGCTCCATGTGATTTCCTGGTTGCTGCAGAAAGCCGTGACACTCCTGTTCGTTGCACTTCCCATCGTCTTTCAGCCGGAACTTCGCAGGGCTTTGGAACATCTTGGCCAGGGGCATTTCCTGAGTTCGGCGGCATACCTTGATGATGATGAGGCTCGTTCTGTTGTCAATGAGCTGGTGAAGGCCGTCAAAACCCTGTCTTCCACGAAGACGGGAGCCCTGCTTGTCATCGAAAGGGAGATGGGGCTCAAGGACATCAGTTCAACCGGCATTCATATCGATGGGCTTATCACGGCGGATTTCCTTTTGAATGTATTCATTGTCAATACGCCGCTTCATGACGGGGCGGCGGTGATTCGCGGCAAGCGTTTGATTGCTGCGGGCTGCCTTCTTCCCCTCACGGAGAACAGGGCCCTTTCCACGGAACTTGGAACGCGCCATCGCGCCGCCATCGGCCTTTCTGAGCAGTGTGACGCGCTCATCGTCGTTGTCAGCGAGGAAACAGGGACGATTTCCATTGCTGAGAATGGGCACATCAGGCGGCATTTGGACACAGAAAGCCTTCAGAAGCACCTCCAGCCGGCCTTTTCAACCCCTAGGACGGGC
>JAFSWY010000019.1 GCA_017444295.1 Selenomonadaceae bacterium
ACCTTGACGGTCAATGCGTTGTTTTCGGTATCATTGATCTGGTGGTAGTTGAGGACAGGGACGCAGTTTGCGGCATTGTGCCAGAGATAGGCCGTTATTCCTGCTAATACCAGGATAAGTGCGACAAAGAAAAGAAATAAGCGCTTGCATATGGTTCGCAAGATGACACCTTCCTTTTGTATTGTGATATAGGGCTTCTTCAAAGCCCATATTGATAAAATATATAGCAAATGGGGAATCGTGTCAAGGTTTGGGGGAGAGTATATTTTGCCTTTGACAAAATCTGAACCATGCGTTATGACAGGACAAGCCTGTCGAAACGATAATCGGTGTATTTTGCCTTTGGCAAAATCTGAACCATGCGTTATAATATACCATTATGGGTATGATAGGATATGGAAAGGAAGTATTGGCGTATATTATGGCGATAGCGAGGAATGATTTGTGCTGGTGCGGCAGCGGAAGGAAGTACAAGAAGTGCCATGCGGATTTTGACGGGCGCATCAGCGAAATGAAGTTCAATGTGATGAAGGGGCAGGTGCGCCCTCCCCGGAATATCATCAATAACGAGAAGGATATCGAGGGAATCCGCAAGAGCGGTGTGGTCAACGATGGGACTCTGGATCTCATGGAGGAGATGGTGCGCCCGGGGATCGATACGGCATCTTTGGATGATGCGGCAAGAAAGTACATCGAGAGCCACGGGGGTATTCCCGCCTGCCTGAATTATGAGGGCTTTCCCAAGAGTGTCTGCATTTCCGTCAATGAGGTGGTCTGCCATGGGATTCCTTCGAAAAAGACCATCCTGAAGGAAGGCGATATCGTGAACATCGATGTCACCACGATTCTTGACGGATATTTTTCCGATGCTTCCCGCATGTTCATCGTGGGCGGGAAGACGATGCCGGAGGCGCAGCGACTGGTGGATGTGACCAGGGAGTGCATGGAACTTGGCATCCAGGCCATCAAGCCCTGGGGCTGGGTCGGTGATATCGGCGCGGCCTGCGGGAAGCATGCCCATGCCAATGGCTACTCTGTGGTCACGGATCTGGGGGGGCATGGCGTCGGGAAGAAGTTCCATCTGGAACCCTTTGTCTCCCATAATACGGAGCAGGGGACGGGCATGCTTCTGGCACCCGGCATGGTCCTCACCGTGGAACCGATGATCAACCAGGGGACATATAAGGTCGATGTGGACAAGTCTGACAACTGGACGGTGCGGACCCACGACCGCAAATTGTCCGCCCAATGGGAGAAGACCGTCCTCATTACGGAAACAGGAACGGAAATACTCTCCAGCTGACGGAAAGGAAGAATATGACGACATTTCGGGATTGGAACATAGATCCTGCGGTATGCGAAAGCCTGCGCCGCAGGGGAATCGTGGAACTGACGCCGGTGCAGGAACAGGCCATCCCTGTCCTTCGCAGCGGGCAGGATGCTGTGGTGCAGGCCCAGACGGGAACGGGAAAGACACTGGCCTTTCTTCTTCCTGTTTTTGAGAAGCTCAAGAATGTTCCCGTGACACAGGCTCTTGTGGTGACTCCCACAAGGGAGCTTGCCATCCAGATTTCCAAGGTGGCGGCATTCCTTGGGGAGGCACTGGGCATCGCCTCCCTTGCCATTTACGGGGGACAGGACATCGAGCGGCAGAAGCAGAAACTGCGGAGGCATCCGCAGATCATCATTGGCACGCCGGGGCGCCTCCTCGACCATTTGCGCCGTCATACGATAGACATTTCCAAGGTGAACAAGGTGGTGCTGGACGAGGCGGACGAGATGATGCGCCGGGGGTTCCTTGAAGATGTGGAGGTCTTGCTCAGGGAGGCTGCCGCTGACCATCAGCTCATGCTGTTCTCGGCAACCATTCCCGACAGGATTCGCGCCCTGGCGCAGCGTTACATGGAAGCACCCCGGGAAATCATCGTGAAATCGGAGCATGTCACCCTCGACAACATCCGTCAGGTCATCGTGGACACCACGGAGGAGACGAAGCTCGACAGGCTTTGCGAGCTCATCAATTCCCAGCAGCCCTATCTTGCCATGGTGTTCTGCCACACGCGGCAGCGAGTGGCGAAAGTGGCAATGGAGCTGGCCCGGCGCGGCTATCTTGCAGAAGAACTTCACGGGGACCTGACCCAGGCACAGAGGGCATTGGTCTTGAAGCGGTTCCGGGCGGCGCAGCTGCAGGTCCTGGTAGCAACGGATATTGCGGCGCGGGGGCTGGACATCGAGGGTGTGACCCATGTCTACAACTATGACCTGCCCATCGACACGGAAAGCTACATCCACAGGATTGGACGCACGGGCCGTGCGGGACAGCAAGGGGTTGCCGTGACCTTTGTGAATGCGAGGCAGTATACCATCCTCCGAAAAATCGAGGCGGGCATCAAGGCGCGCATCACGAAGGAAAAATCGGAACGGAGCCACCGAAGGGAGAAGACCCAGGAAAAGATCCGGGAGAAACTGCAAAAGGAGCGCAAGGCGGAAAGGGAAAAGAAAAGCATCCCCCTGAGCAAGTATGCCAACCGCAAGGGCGCATCCCACAAGGGGCGGAACGACCGCAGCCGCAGGCAGAACGCGCAGGCGCGCAAGGCGGGCAGAAGGCGCTGAATAGGTTTACGAAAAACATTGCAAAGCAAAGCAGGATTTTTGTCGAATTGCAAGAATACATAGAAAAGGACATATAACATATAGAAGAAGTCATGAACTTCAAAGGAGGATCTTATAATGATTGGTATCAAGAATGTTGTGGCTATTGTCTGCGGTGGCGGCCCGGCACCGGGCATCAACGCAGTGATTTCTGCCGTTACGAGCGAGGCGCACCGCCATGGGTGGGATGTGCTCGGGATGTACGACGGGTTTTCGAGGCTGGCCCGTGGCGAGAAGAATTACATCCGCCTGGATTTCAGCAATGTGAGCCGCATCCATCTCACGGGCGGCTGCATCCTGAAGATGTCCCGCTTCAATCCGACGAAGAAGGAGTCCGACCTTCGCACCGTGGTGGAGACGCTTACGGAGCTTGGCGTGACGCATCTTGTTACCATCGGCGGCGATGATACTGCATACAGTTCTACGGCGGTTTCGGAATACGCGCGCAAGGTTGGGCGCACCATTAACGTCGTCCATGTGCCCAAGACCATCGACAATGACCTTCCCCTTCCGGAGGGGGTTCCGACCTTTGGCTTTGAGACGGCCCGCGCCTTTGCAACGACGGAGATCCAGAATCTCATGGAGGATGCCCGCACCACGAACAACCGTTGGTACTTCACCATCGCCATGGGGCGCACGGCAGGCCATCTGGCCCTTGGTATGGGACGTTCTGCGGGTGCGGCACTTACCATCATCCCCGAGGAGTTCCCCCAGGATCGCATCCGCCTGCAGCAGGTGGTTGACATCATCACAGGATCCATCGTCAAGCGCCGCCTGGTGGGCAAGAATTACGGCGTTGCTGTCATCGCCGAGGGCGTCATAGAGAAAATCTCCGAGGAGGATTTCAAGGCACTGGGCGAGATCGTGCTGGACGAGCATGGGCATATCCGCTACAGCGAGCTGGACTTCGGCGAAATCCTCAAGCAGCAGGTCCTGGCAGAGGTCAAGAAACTGGGCATCAAGATTGCCGTCGTGGACAAGGAAATCGGCTATGAGCTTCGCTGCACGGCCCCCATTGCCTACGATATCGACTATGCGAGGAACCTGGGCTACGAGGCGATGCAGTTCCTGTTCCGCGGCGACAGCGGCGCGCTCATCACCATCCAGGACAATCAGGCCGTGCCCATGCGCTTTGAGGACATCCGCGACCCGGAGACGGGCAAGACCAAGGTGCGCAAGGTCAACATCAATTCCGTCCACTACAAGATTGCCCGTGGTTTCATGATGCGCATTGAGAAGGGCGACCTGGACGATCCGGGGCTTGCCAATGCCTTCAAGATGGAGCCCAAGGAGTTCCATCAGCGTTATGGCTATCTCTTCGGTGAGGAGCCTTCCGAGGAACCTTCCGTGGAGCAGTAAGGAAAATACATGCATGTGATTTGGAACCGTCGGCGTCCATCGTCGGCGGTTCTGTAATTTTTTTTTCAAAACCCCCTTTACAAATCGGGAACATTGCTCTATAATATCATCTTGTCAGCCGAAAGGCATTTAGATATCGCGGGGTGGAGCAGTCGGTAGCTCGTCGGGCTCATAACCCGAAGGTCATAGGTTCAAGTCCTATCCCCGCAACCAATTCATCACCTGCAATTATCATTATCGCGGGGTGGAGCAGTCGGTAGCTCGTCGGGCTCATAACCCGAAGGTCATAGGTTCAAGTCCTATCCCCGCAACCAAACAGCAGTGTGTGCTGATGTAGCTCAGTCGGCAGAGCGTATCCTTGGTAAGGATAAGGTCACCGGTTCAATCCCGGTCATCAGCTCCATAATATGGCGGCATAGCTCAGCTGGCTAGAGCATGCGGTTCATACCCGCAGTGTCCGGAGTTCAAGTCTCTGTGCCGCCACCAATTGACCAACCTGCCCCTGCAAAGGGGTTTTTATTTATGTATGGTTCCTGTTCACCGGCATGATTTATCGAAAAATGTTCGGGATGCGTTGACACTCCCCGGCAAGTATGATAAATTATATTAGTGACGTTTCAAAATGGCGCAGGATTCCTGCGCGAGATTTTATTAGGCAAGGGGTGCGAAAGAGACATGAGAAACGCGGTTACGTTGGCCTGCACGGAATGCAAAAGCCGCAACTACCAGACCAACAAGAATAAGAAGAACAATCCTGACAGGCTGGAATTCAGCAAGTATTGCAAGTTCTGCAAGAAGCATACGCTGCATAAGGAAACGAAGTAAGCACGGGGATGTGACATAATTGGCAGACCAGAAAACAGCCTCGGAACAGGGATTCAATGTCAAGCGCTTCATGGATGAAGTCGTCGCCGAGATGAAGAAAGTCTCCTGGTCGACGAAGAAGGAGCTTGTCACTTATACTGGTGTTGTGGGCGTTGCCGTTGTGGTGGTCTGCGCACTCATATGGATTTGCGATACCTTTTTCGCCAGATTGTTCCATATCATTCTAAGATAGGCTGGGAGACATGATGGAATCACAGAAGGACACGGGAATAGAGCTGGACGGGAAGGCACCGTTGCGTGCCTGGTATGTCATCCATACGTATTCCGGCTATGAGAACAAAGTGAAGGCCAATCTGGAGCGCAAGATCGCTTCCCAGGGACTCAGCGATGAGATTTTCAACGTGGTGGTTCCCGTGGAAGATGAGCTTGAGGAGAAGGATGGCAAACAGAAGATAACCAAGAAGAAGATATTCCCGGGCTATGTGCTGGTGGAGATGATTGTCAACAATCGTTCCTGGTATGTCGTTCGGAATACCCAAGGCGTGACTGGTTTCGTCGGTTCCGAAAAGGAACCCATACCGCTTACGGATGCAGAGGCAGCACGTATCCTGGGCAGCATGGAGTTGCAGGAACCGAAGATGCCGATGCCTGATTTTGCGGTGGGCGATGTGGTCCGCATCAAATCCGGATGGTTTGAGGATTATACGGCGACCATATCTTCCATTGATACAGAGAAGATGAGGCTGAAGGTTCTTGTGGAGGAAACTCCTGTGGAACTTGATTTTACCGAAGTAGAAAAGCTGTGAAATACTGAGGGATACCATTTTTAGGAGGTGAAAATTATGGCAAAGAAAGTTGCGAAGCTTGTAAAACTGCAAGTCGTCGCTGGCAAGGCGAATCCGGCTCCTCCGGTAGGTCCTGCTCTGGGTCAGGCGGGCGTCAACATCATGGCGTTCTGCAAGGAATTCAACGAGAGGACGAAGACACAGGCCGGTCTTGTGATTCCAGTGGAGATTACGGTTTTTGAGGATAGATCTTTCACGTTCATCACGAAGACACCGCCTGCGGCTGTGCTTCTGAAGAAGGCTGCCGGTATTGAGAAGGCTTCCGGTGAGCCGAACAAGACGAAGGTTGCAAAGCTCCCCCGCGCCAAGGCAAAGGAGATTGCAGAGAGCAAGATGAAGGATTTGAATGCTGCAGACATCGAGGCGGCCACCCGCATGATCGAGGGTACTGCCCGCAGCATGGGAATCGAGATTGTTGATTGATGGAATTGCCTCGTGGGAGGCAGATACCGTTATACCACGAGAGGAGAATCACTGAAATGGCGAAAGCTGGAAAGAAATACCAGGAGGCTTGCAAGCTGCTGGAAGCCGGCAAGCTCTATCCTGTCGCAGAGGCGATGGAACTCGTCAAGAAGACCGCTACGGCGAAGTTCGACGAGACGATTGAGCTCCATGTGCGCCTTGGCGTCGATCCGAAATACGCTGACCAGCAGGTCCGCGGCGCTGTTGTCCTGCCGAATGGCACAGGCAAATCCAAGCGTGTGCTCGTCTTTGCGAAGGGCGAGAAAGTCAAGGAGGCGGAAGAGGCCGGTGCTGATTTCGTCGGCTCTGACGAGATGGTCCAGAAGATCCAGGGCGGCTGGCTCGATTTCGATGTGGCAGTTGCCACGCCTGATATGATGGGTACGGTTGGTCGTCTCGGCAAGGTCTTGGGCCCCAGGGGTCTCATGCCGAACCCGAAGCTTGGTACCGTCACCATGGATCTCGCGAAAGCGATTTCCGAGATCAAGGCCGGCAAGGTGGAATATCGTACCGACAAAGCGGGCAACATTCATTGCCCCATCGGCAAGGCTTCCTTTGATGTTGAGAAGCTTCAGCAGAACTACCAGACCTTGATTGATACATTGAACCGTGTGCGTCCAGCGGCTGCAAAAGGCCAGTATATGCGCTCCATTACGGTCAGCGCCACGATGGGACCCGGCGTTCCCGTTGCGCTCAACTGATTTGGAAAAAACCTCATAATAGGCTGTAGACAGCAGGTTTGAGAAATCATCTAACGGCACCTGTGCCGCCTGCCGAGGCCGGAGTCATCAAGATACGTATGGCCTCCGGTGCGTTCGCAGCCCGGAGGCTTTTCATATGAAGAAATCCAAAGGAGGTGTTATGAATGGCAGTAACTTCAAAAGTGACTCCCCAGAAGCAGGCAGTGGTAGCAGAGCTCAAGGAGCAGATGACGGGTGCCAAGGGCGTTGTCATCACAAGCTACCGTGGACTGACCGTTGCGCAGGATACGCAGCTTCGCCGTAATCTTCGGGAGGCTGGCGTGACCTATCATGTCGTGAAGAATACGATGATGCGCATTGCCGCCAAGGAAGCAGGGCTGGATGGCCTTGTGGACCATCTGGAGGGCACGACGGCGATGGCTTTCTCTGATGATGCCGTTGCCCCTGCAAAGGTCATTTCCGATTTCATCAAGAAGAACAAGCTGGAGAAGACCGATGTTCTTACGATAAAGGTTGGCATTGTCGAGGGCAAGGTCATTGACGAGAAGGAAGTCAAGGCATTGGCATCCCTGCCTTCCCGCGAGGAGCTCATCGCAAAGCTGCTTGGCAGCATGAATGCCCCGATTTCCAATACGGTTGGCGTCCTTCAGGGCGTTATCCGCAATGCCGTCTATGTGTTCGACGCTGTTCGCGCACAGAAAGAGTCGGCTTAATTTCGTAAAAAGCAAAGACATGTATGGAGGTATTTATCATGACAAAAGAAGAAATCATGCAAGCAATTGAGAATATGACGGTTCTTGAGCTTTCCGAGCTCGTCAAGGCTATGGAGGAGAAGTTCGGTGTCAGCGCTGCTGCTCCTGTTGCCGTTGCTGCAGCCGGTGCTCCTGCTGCAGGCGGTGCCGCTGCTGAGGAGAAGTCGGAGTTCGATGTCGTTCTCGCTTCTGCCGGCGACAAGAAGATCAACGTCATCAAGGTTGTCCGTGAGGTCACCGGCCTTGGCCTGAAGGAGGCAAAGGCTCTCGTTGACGGCGCTCCTGCTCCTGTCAAGGAAGGCGTTTCCAAGGCGGATGCTGATGCTCTCAAGGCTAAGCTTGAAGAGGCTGGCGCTACGGTTGAGCTGAAGTAATTTCATAACGACGCAAAAAGCGGCATCCCATTTCGGGGTGCCGCTTTTATGCGTCCTTACAGAGAAAGGATTTCCTTGCCAGAGCAAAAAAAAGGCTGTAGAATAGAGGTAACAGGGAACGGGAGGAGGATTCGATGGCAGGAAAGACTTGGGAGGAGCTGACGATCCAAGATAATTTTGTCTTCGGAAAATCCATGGAGACGGCTCCCGAGATATGCAAGTGGCTGTTGGAAAAAATTCTTCGGATACAGATCAAGGAACTGGCCTATCCTGAGAGGGAGAAGGCTATTGATGTGAGAAGGGACAGCAAGGGGATTCGTCTGGATGTCTTTGTCAAGGAGATTGATGGAGAATATTCTTTCGATTTGGAAATGCAAGTAATCGGGCATGATGACCTCCCCAGACGCATTCGCTATTATCAAGGGCTGATCGACATGGATGCCATGGACAAAGGCCACTTTTACTGGATGCTTGGAAAGACGGTCATCATCTTCATCTGTACCTTCGATTATTTTGGCCAGGGACGTCATATATACACATTTCATCAGAGATGTGACGAGGATAGCTCCATTGAGTTGATGGACGGAACGACAAAAATCTTTCTGAATGCCTGTGGTACACTGGATGACACCGACGATGACCTGAAGGCTTTTCTGGATTATGTAGCAGGGAAGCAAGTGAATCATCCAGTTGTGAACAGGTTGGATTCTGTGGTGCAGAAGGTCAAACGGAACAAGGAATGGAGGTCGGAGTACATGAGATATGAGCATGAGTTGGCAGCCAGGGAGCATCTGGCTCGTGAGGATGGACGTGAAGAGGGTAAAATAGAAATGATATTGGAACTGCTCCGCAAGAATCAACCATTATCATTTATTTCTGAAGTATCAAAGTATTCTGTGGATAAGATAGCTGAAATAGGTCGGATGAATGGTCTGGCGATAACCAAATAAAGCATAGCATGGAATGCGTGTATGGCGGCGTATATTGTGCAAATTTTTCTTGACATAAGATAATTTCAATAGTAAAATGTATTACTACGTAGAAACATCATAGGGTGAACTATGCGTAAAAACGGAAAGGAGATACCCCCTTCCGTTTTTCGTCTTGTTTATTTATAGTTGTCGTCGTTAATTCAATCAGGCTAAGGGGTGAAGGATTTAATGTTTAATCCTGTGCCGGTGGGCAAAAGAACCAGGTATAGCTATGCGCGGATCAAGGAAGTCATGGAAATGCCGCATTTGCTGGACATTCAGCGGAATTCCTACCAGTGGTTTCTCGATGAAGGTCTGGAGGAAATCTTCCATGATATTTCCCCAATCACGGATTTTACGGACAATCTCGTCCTTTCCTTTGAGAGTTTCTCCCTTGGGGAGCCGAAATATGCTCTCGACGAGTGCAAGGAGCGGGACGTGACCCTGGCCGCGCCGCTTCGGGTCAATGTGCGCCTCATCAATCGTGAGACCGGGGAGATCAAGGAGCAGGAAGTCTTCATGGGAGATTTCCCGCTGATGACGGACACAGGCACTTTCATCATCAACGGTGCGGAGCGTGTCATTGTCAGCCAACTCGTGCGCTCACCCGGTGCCTATTACGGCGAGACCATTGACCCCACGGGGAAGAAGCTCTACAATGCCACGGTCATTCCGAACCGCGGCGCATGGATTGAACTGGAGACCGATGCCAACGACATCATTTCCGTGCGCATCGACCGCACCCGGAAGATGCCTGCGACCTATTTCATCCGCGCATTGGGCATCAGCTCCAATGCGGAGATCGAGGAGCTTTTTGGGGATGATCCCCGCATGAGGCTCACCATGGATCACGATAGCAATGAAGTTGCGACAAAGGAAGCCGCTTTGCTGGAAATCTACCGCCGCCTGCGTCCGGGCGAGCCGCCCACGGTGGACAATGCCCAGCAGCTTTTGAATGCCCTTTTTTTTGATCCCAAGCGCTATGACCTGGCCACTGTGGGACGCTATAAGCTCACGAAGAAGCTGGGATGGAAGCGCCGCATTCTCGGCAAGGTTCTGGCAAAGCCTGTTGTTGACAAGACAACAGGCGAGATTGTCATTCCTGCGAATGAGGTCGTTACGGAAAAGATGCTGGATGCCGTGGACATGGACCGGGAAACGGACTTCTTCGAGCTTTTCGAGCTGAAAGACGAAGACAGCAAGAAAGACGACGCACTCATTGTCCTGTACCTGATGAAAAAAGACGGCACCCATATGAAGCTCTTGTGCTCCCAGACGCGGGAAATCCATGATCGGACGATTGCAAAGAGCGATATCATTGCCTCTATCAGTTATCTGCTGAACCTCATGGACGATGTGGGGACGACGGACGATATCGACCATCTTGGCAACCGCCGCGTGCGTGCCGTTGGGGAACTGCTCCAGAACCAGTTCCGCATTGGGCTTTCCCGCATGGAGCGCGTCGTGCGCGAGCGCATGACCATACAGGATGTGGATGTCATCACGCCCCAGGCGCTCATCAATATCCGCCCGGTTGTGGCCGCCATCAAGGAATTCTTTGGTTCCTCCCAGCTGTCCCAGTTCATGGACCAGCACAATCCCCTTTCCGAGCTCACCCATAAGCGCCGCTTGTCCGCCCTTGGACCCGGCGGTCTTTCCCGTGAGCGCGCGGGATTCGAGGTGCGCGATGTCCATAACTCCCATTATGGGCGCATGTGCCCGGTAGAGTCGCCGGAAGGACCGAACATCGGCCTGATCGGTTCCCTGGCGAACTATGCCCGGGTGAACCAGTTCGGGTTCATGGAGACACCCTATCGCCGCGTGGACAAGGCGGCGCACCGCGTGACGGATGAGTGCCGTTACCTCACAGCGGATGAGGAGGATGAGCACGTCATTGCACAGGCCAATGAGCCTCTGGACGAGAACGAGTGGTTTGTAAACGAGCGCGTCACGGCCCGCCATAACGAGGAAACCTCCCTTTTCCGCCGCGAGAAGGTGGATTATATGGACGTTTCGCCGAGGCAGGTGTTCTCCATTGCAACGGCAATGATTCCCTTCCTTGAAAATGACGATGCGAACCGTGCTCTCATGGGTGCGAACATGCAGCGCCAGGCAGTGCCTCTTCTCCGCACACAGGCTCCTCTGGTGGGCACGGGCATGGAGTACAAGGCCGCCTGCGATTCCGGCGTCATGGTGCTGGCAAGGAATGCGGGAACCGTGGAGTCCGTGACGGCTGACCAGATCAAGGTGCGAACGAAAAAGGGAGATTTGGATATCTACAAATTGCAGAAGTACCTGCGCTCCAACCAGGGAACTTGCATCAACCAGGTGCCTATCGTCTACAAGGGCGACCATGTGGAGGAAAAACAGCCCATTGCCGACGGCCCTGCGACGGACCATGGCGAGCTGGCTCTTGGCTACAATATCCTCGTTGCCTATATGCCTTGGGAAGGCTACAATTACGAGGATGCCATCCTGCTTTCCGAGAATCTTGTGAAGCGGGATCTCTATACTTCCATCCATATCGAGGAATACGAATGCGATGCCCGTGACACGAAGCTCGGGCCGGAGGAAATCACGCGGGATATCCCCAATGTGGCAGAGGATGCCCTCAAGGACCTTGATGAGTCCGGCATCATCTCCATCGGTGCGGATGTGCGCCCCGGTGATATCCTCGTGGGCAAGGTCACGCCGAAGGGCGAGACGGAGCTCACGGCAGAAGAGCGTCTCCTTCGGGCCATCTTCGGCGAGAAGGCCCGTGAGGTTCGCGACACATCCCTGCGGGTGCCCCATGGCGAGGCAGGAAAGATTGTCGATGTGAAGATCTTCAGCCGCGAGAACAACGATGAGCTCCCGCCGGGAGTCAACAATCTCGTGCGCGTCTATATTGCCCAGAAACGTAAGATCTCCGTGGGCGACAAGATGTCGGGCCGTCACGGGAACAAGGGCGTCGTTTCCCGCATCATGCGTCAGGAGGACATGCCTTTCCTGCCGGACGGGACTCCTGTGGACATCGTGCTGAACCCGCTGGGCGTGCCTTCCCGCATGAACATCGGGCAGGTGCTGGAAACCCATCTCGGCATGGCGGTGCGCGTTCTCGGACAGCAGATCAAGGACGGGGATCCCACGGTGGAGAAGCGTCTGCGTGAGGCGGGATACGATTTCGACAAGAACGGCATGCCGAAGCCGGACGTGGCCGGTCTCCATATTGCGACGCCGGTCTTTGACGGTGCAAGCGATGCCGATGTGTTTGGCACGATCCAGGCGGCAGGGCTTCCCGAAAACGGCAAGACCATCCTCTATGATGGGCGCACGGGAGAACCCTTCGAGAACAATGTCACCGTGGGCTGCGTTTACATGCTGAAGCTCCATCATCTGGTGGATGACAAGATCCATGCCCGTTCTACGGGCCCGTACTCCCTTGTCACCCAGCAGCCCTTGGGGGGCAAGGCGCAGTTCGGCGGACAGCGTTTCGGCGAGATGGAGGTTTGGGCATTGGAGGCCTATGGCGCCGCCTATACCCTGCAGGAAATCCTCACGGTCAAATCCGATGATGTGGTTGGCCGTGTCAAGGCCTATGAAGCCATTGTCAAGGGAGAGAACATTCCGGAGCCGGGGGTTCCCGAGTCCTTCAAGGTGCTCATCAAGGAGCTCCAGTCCATCGGCCTTGATATCAAGGTGCTTTCCGAGGATGCGAAGGAAATTCCCATTCAGGATGACGATGACGATGATGATATCAACGAGAAGGCAAAGAAACTTGACCTCGATGTGGCAGGCGTGGATCCCGACAAGGAAGGCACAGCATCGAAATCCACCAGCGAGCCGTCCTATGATGCGGATGCGGAGGACGATGTCACCGAGGACAGCAGTGATGATGACATCATTGCCGATTTGGGCAGCATGCCTGATTTTGCGGCAGATGTAACGGATATCGACGACGACAACGAATAAGAGAAGGGAGTGTCATCTCTTTGCTGGATGTAAATAATTTTGATTCCATGCGTATCGGCCTGGCATCGCCGGACAAGATCCGCGAGTGGTCCTATGGTGAGGTAAAGAAACCGGAAACCATCAATTATCGTACTCTCAAGCCTGAGCGTGACGGCCTTTTCTGCGAGCGCATCTTTGGCCCGACGAGGGATTGGGAGTGCCATTGCGGCAAGTACAAGCGCATCCGTTACAAGGGGGTTGTCTGCGACCGTTGCGGCGTCGAGGTAACCCGTGCCAAGGTGCGCCGCGAGCGCATGGGCCACATTGAGCTGGCCGCGCCCGTGTCCCATATCTGGTATTTCAAGGGCATTCCGAGCCGCATGGGACTGATTCTGGATTTGCCTCCCCGTTCCCTGGAGAAAGTGTTGTACTTTGCCTCCTATATCGTTCTGGACCCTGCGGGGACGGAACTGGCGAAGAAGCAGCTTCTGACGGAGAACGAATACCGTGCCGCCAGGGAGAAGTACGGTTCTGATTTCAAGGTGGGCATGGGAGCAGAGGCCATCAAGTGTCTGCTGGAGGAGCTTGATCTTGACAAGATGAGCGAGGAACTCCGCAAGGAGCTCCATTCCCTGAGCACACAGAAGAAGGTTCGCGCAATCCGGCGCCTTGAGGTGGTGGAGGCCTTCCGCAAGTCGGGCAACAGCCCGGCTTGGATGGTCATGGATGTGGTTCCGGTCATTCCGCCGGAACTTCGCCCGATGGTCCAGCTGGATGGCGGGCGCTTTGCGACCTCGGATCTCAATGACCTCTACCGCCGTGTCATCAATCGTAATAACCGTCTCAAGCGCCTTTTGGATCTCGGTGCGCCGGATATCATCGTGCGCAATGAGAAGCGCATGCTGCAGGAGGCCGTGGATGCCCTGATTGACAACGGGCGTCGCGGCCGTCCCGTGACGGGGCCGGGCAACCGTCCCCTGAAATCCCTTTCCGATATGCTCAAGGGCAAGCAGGGGCGTTTCCGTCAGAACCTTCTGGGCAAGCGCGTGGACTATTCCGGCCGTTCCGTTATCGTTGTCGGGCCGGAACTCAAGCTGCATCAGTGCGGCCTGCCGAAGGAAATGGCCTTGGAGCTTTTCAAGCCCTTTGTGATGAAGAAGCTCGTGAGCTCCGGTGTTGCCCATAACATCAAGTCGGCGAAGCGCATGGTGGAGCGTGCACGTCCCGAGGTTTGGGATGTGCTGGAGGATGTCATCAAGGAACATCCGGTTCTCCTGAACCGTGCCCCGACACTCCACCGTCTCGGCATCCAGGCCTTTGAGCCGGTGCTTACCGAGGGGCGTGCCTTGAAGCTGCATCCCCTGGCATGTACGGCGTACAATGCGGACTTCGACGGCGACCAGATGGCCATCCATCTGCCCCTTTCGGCAGAGGCACAGACCGAGGCGCGCATCCTCATGCTGGCGGCCAATCATATCCTGGCGCCGAAGGACGGCAAGCCCATCATTGTTCCGACCCAGGATATGGTGCTGGGTTCCTATTATCTGACAATCATCCGTCCGGGCGCCAAGGGTGAGGGAAAGGTCCTCACAGGCATCAGCGAGGCGCTTTTGGCCTATCAGGAGCATGCACTGGAGATCCAGGCAGAGATCAAGGTCCGCATTGAAGGCTATGGGATCGTCCGCACATCCCTTGGGCGCATGATTTTCAATGAGATCCTTCCCGAGGAGCTCCGCTATTACCGTCAGGACAAGGAAACGGGCGAGTGGTTCCTGGGCATTCTCATGAACAAGAAGGAAATCGGCAAGTTGGTTGCGAACTGCTTCAACCATTTCGGGGCGACCAAGACCGCCGAGGTCATCGATACCGTCAAGAACCTTGGCTATCATTATGCCTGCCTTGCCGGTATG
>JAFSWY010000208.1 GCA_017444295.1 Selenomonadaceae bacterium
CGTCTCGCCATCCACAGGGGATGACAATATTCCAGTGACAGATGCTCTGCCTCTTTTCCTTTGCCCGTCGGAAACTTCGCCTTTTCCGGCTCCCGCACCGCTGTCCTCAAAACGGCATTCACGAACTTCACGGTGCCTGCATGGCTGTATTTCTTCGTGAGCTCCACGGCTTCATTGCAGGCAGCAGATGGCGGCACCCTGTCCATGTAAAAGATCTGGTATATCCCCAGGCGGAGGATTTCGCGTATCATGGGCGGGATCTTTTTCAAGGGGCGATTCACATAGCGGCGCAGGATCCAGTCCAGTGTATCCCCCGCCTTCACCGCCCCATAGGACAATTCCGTCGCGAAGCGCCTGTCTGTCTCTGTCAATTTGTTCCGGCGCAATTCCTGCACCAATGCCACATTGGCATATGCGCCCTGCTCATGCACTGCCTGCAGAACCTTCGCCGCCACTTCCCGCGCCTTGTCCATTCAATCCCTGACCTCATCTTTCGGTATCACGATCTTCTTCAGTTCCGCCTTTACCTCTTCCATGTCCACCCTTGTATTGTAGCAGGGACCGTTGGGCCGGATATTCAGCACCCCAACGGCAGGCAGGGGATAGACATCCTGGATGCCGCTCATGAGGTCCCGCTCGCAGGCAATGGCAAGGACGGCTTTGGGGCGGTTCTGCTTGATGATCTGGCGCGCCAGCGTCCCCCCCGTCGCCACAAAGAAAAGGAAACCCATCTCCTCCGACAGCTTCACGAGGTCACCGATATTGCAACCGCCGCAGCGCTTGCAATTCGACGGGTCACGGGTGATCTTGTGGGGACAGCTCGCCAGCTGCAGGCAGTGCGGTGTAACCACCAACAGCTTCTCTGCAGGAACACGGATCTTCCGTCGTGAGAAAAGAAGATTGCTCACGGCAATAAAAGACCCTTCCAGCTGGCGGCGATTGACGCCAAACAGGCTTCCCAGCCGCACCACGGTTGGGAACAGGATGTTGATGAAGGTATACATCTGCTTCTGGAACAAATGAAGGGACGGCCATCCCTTGATTGCCAGAACCAGATTGAGAATGCCGAAAAGAGCCAGCAGCACGACGGACAAGAATATGATGCCCACCACTGCCGGAAGCACCAGCCAAAGCTCCATGAGCCCAAGATAGCTGATGCGCCAGACCGCATAGAATACGGCGGCAAGACAGAAGGTACTCAGGATGAGCAGACTGATGAGCAGACGCTTTTTTGGCCTTTGAAGAAGTGTTTCTTCCATGAATACCATCCTCCCTTCCTGCGGAATTCAACCATCAAATCTTGCCGGAAGTTCGATGCCATGGCCCAACAGGTAATCGCGGGCCTTCATCTTTTTTCCTCCCGGTGCCTGCATCTCCAGGATTTCCAGACTGACATCACCTGCTGCTGCCACAAGTCCGCTCTTGTCGGCCCGCAAAACCGTTCCCGGCGCACCCTCCGGTCTCTCCTCCAGCACTCTGGTCCGCCATATCTTGTATTTGCTGCCCTTGAGGAAGGTATAGGCCCCCGGCCACGAGTTCAGGCCACGGACGAGATCGTGTATCTCCTTTGCCGGTTTCTCCCAATCAATCCGTCCCGTTTCCTTCCCGATCATCGGCGCATAGCTGGAATCCTCATCTGCCTGTGGCTCCCGCTTCAGGGTGCCGTCGGAAAGCTGCCCCAGTGTCTCTTGAAGGACCTCCGCCCCCATGCCCATCAGGGCATCGTGAAGTTCCTCCAGTGTCATATCCTCGGAAATCCCAATTTCCTGCTTCAGAAGCATATCCCCTGTGTCAAGGCCCGCATCCATGAACATCGTGGTGATGCCGGTCTTCTTTTCCCCATGGATGATGCTCCACTGCATGGGAGCAGCGCCCCGGTATCGCGGCAGCAGGGAAGCATGGACATTGATGCAGCCATGGGCCGGGATATCCAAAACCCTCTGGGGCAGGATCTGCCCGAAGGCCACCACCACCATGAGATCCGGCTTCAGATTCTCCAATACCCCAATGAATTCCTCTTCCCTGACCTTCACAGGCTGATATACGGGAATTCCCTTCTTTTCCGCAAAGGCCTTTACCGGCGAGGCCATCATTTTCTGTCCCCGTCCCCGCGGCTTGTCGGGCTGTGTCACCACGCCCACAACTTCTGTCTGCTCCGAGAGCATCTTGAGGCAGGGAACCGCGAACTCCGGCGTTCCCATGAAAACCACTCGAAACTTCTTCAAGACTTGCTTTCCCCCTCATGCAGGCTTTCCGCAATGTCGATGAACAGCTGCCCCTCCAGATGGTCAAGCTCATGCTGGATGCACCGCGCCAGAAGCCCGTTCGCCGTGAGATGCTGCTTCTTGCCGCGGCGGTTCAGGAATTCCACCTTCACCTTGGCAGAACGTTCCACCTCACCATAATAATTCGGCACAGAGAGGCATCCCTCCGTGTCCTTTGCCGAGCCTTCCCGGAAGGTGATCATAGGATTGATGAGCTCAATGAGCCCCTTGCCCACATCAATCACCACCACACGGATGGCTTCCCCCACCTGCGGAGCGGCAAGGCCTACCCCCTCTGCCTCATACATGGTTTCCGCCATGTCGTCCAGAAGGATGCGGATCCTCTTGTCCACGTGTTCGACAGGAGCACACACCTCTTTCAGCACCGGGGCACCCGCCTTCTTTATCTCCAGCAATGACATTTCCAGAACTTCCTTTCATTGTTGATACATCCTGTAAATCCGGTTGGCATTCGAAAAAAACACCTTGTCCCACTCGCTTTCCGGAATGATTTCCTTCGTAAACTCAATGTAATCCCCAAGATTTGCCAGGGGCCAGTCCGTTCCGAACATGAAGCGGTCATAGAGATCGAGGTACTCCAGCCAGCCCTTGAGGAGCTCGATATAATACCGCTTTTTCTTGAGGAACAGCTCAAAATCCGGAATCTTTCCCTCCAGGATGCCGGAAAGGTCCACCATCACATTGGGATTCTTCTCCACGACAGCCGCCGCATCCACAAACCATGGCTCGCCGAAATGGCACATGACGAACTGGACCTGACGGTATTTCGTCGCCGCCTCGTCCATGACAAGGGGATGGCTGTACTTCAAGAGGGCACTGTTGCTGGCGGTAAGCCCCATATGCACTGCCACCGGCTTATGGAACCGCGCCGCCAAAGAATAGAGAGGCGACAAGGCATCCTCAAAGATATAGAAGGAATCATAGCCCGGATACAGTTTGATGCCGACACAATGAGGATGGCGCAAATGGCTTTCCATGAACACAAGCTGACGCTTGATATCCCATGTGAACATCGCATAATTGTCAAGCCCCACACAATATTTCAGGGGCGCAGGATAGGAACGGCGAGCGCTTTCAGGGGATCCGTTCCCCATGACGACGCCCCCCACAATTCCGTACTTCCTGTACTGCTCCATGAGATGCTTTTCCGTGTTCTCATGCTGGGCTTTCCGGGCAATATTATTGAAATAGGCCTCATCCGGACAAAAGTGGAGATGAGCATCAATGATCCTCATGTTGGCAGCCCCTTTCACCTGAATTCCTCAAGTGATCTTAAATCCCTTTTCGTTGCTATTGTACCACAAAACGGGTTGCAAAGCTATGATGTCCTGTTCTGACAAAGCCGGATGCAGCCAAATCCTGCATCCGGGCATGATTCTCAGATATTGCGGTCTGCTTTCGTGGCGATTTCCTGCTGCAATGCGGCAATGAAGTCCTCCACCTTGACCGTATTGCTGTCCTTCTCCCCATATTTGCGGACATTGACGGTTCCGTCTTCCATTTCCTTGTCGCCCACGACGAGGGCATAGGGAATCTTCTTCACCTGCGCCTCGCGAATCTTGTAGCCTGTCTTCTCGTTGCGGTCATCCACCTCGACCCGGAGACCGAGATCAAACATCTTTTTCTTGAGCTCATAGGCATAATCCATATGCTTGTCCGTGATGGGCAGGATTTTCGCCTGAACAGGCGCCAGCCAGGTCGGGAATGCCCCCGCATAATTCTCGATGAGAATCCCGATGAAGCGCTCGATGCTGCCGTAGACCACGCGATGCAGCATGACGGGGCGATGCTTCTCGCCATCCTCCCCCACATAGGTGAGGTCGAATTTCTCCGGCATGAGCATATCCAGCTGGATCGTGCCGCACTGCCAGGTACGCCCGATGGAATCCCTCAGATGGAAATCGATTTTCGGGCCGTAGAAGGCGCCATCCCCTTCATTGATGATGTATTTCAGGCCGCGATGCTCCAGCGCATTTTGAAGTGCCGAGGTGGCGCGCTCCCAAATCTCATCGGAACCCATGGAGTCCTCCGGGCGGGTGGAAAGCTCTGCCGTATAGGTGAGATGGAAGGTGCTGTAAACCTCATCAAAAAGATCAATGGTATGCTGTATCTCGTCCTCGATCTGGGTTGGTGTCAGGAACAGATGGGCATCATCCTGGGTGAAATTGCGCACCCGGAAAAGGCCGTGCAGGGCACCGGAGAGCTCATGGCGATGCACCAGCCCCAGTTCGCCAAGACGCAAGGGAAGATCGCGGTAGCTGTGCTGATGGGTCTTGTAGACCAGCATTCCGCCGGGACAGTTCATGGGCTTCACCGCATAATCCTCTTCGTCAATCCGGGTGAAGTACATGTTTTCCTTGTAATGGGCCCAGTGCCCCGACTGCTCCCAGAGTTTCCGGTTCATGATCATGGGCGTCTTGATTTCCTGATAGCCATAGCGGCGATGGACATCACGCCAGTAATTGATGAGCTCATTGCGGATCACCATGCCATTGGGATGGAAGAAGGGGAAGCCCGGCCCCTCCTCATGGAGGCTGAACAGGTCAAGCTCCTTCCCCAGCTTGCGGTGGTCGCGCTTGGCGGCCTCTTCCAGCATGTGGAGATAGGCATCCAGCTCTTCCTGCTTCTCAAAGGCCGTGCCATAGATGCGCTGGAGCATCTTGTTCTTCTCGCTGCCGCGCCAATAGGCGCCATTGACGCTCTGGAGCTTCAATGCCTTGACCTTCCCTGTGGAAACGACATGGGGGCCTGCGCAGAGGTCAACGAACTCCCCCTGGGTGTAAAGAGAGATCACGGAGTCCTCCGGCAAATCGTTGATGAGCTCAACCTTGTACTTTTCCCCTTTTTCCTCAAAGAGCTTCAATGCCTCGGCACGGCTGACCTCGCTGCGCACCAGTTTGAGGTTCTCCTTGACGATTTTCCGCATTTCCTTCTCGATATCCGCCAGATCAGCATCTGTGAGCTGCCTTTCCATATCGATGTCATAGTAGAAGCCGTTTTCTATGGCAGGGCCGATGGCCAGCATGACATTCGCGTCCTTATAGAGCCGCTTCACAGCCTGTGCCAGCACATGGGAAGCCGTATGACGGAGGGCCCAGCGGCCATCCTCATCCTCAAAGGTGAGGAAATCCACGCTGCAATCCTGCGTAATGGGGGTCGTGAGATCCACCGTCTTCCCATCCATCTTCGCAGCCAATACCTTCTTTGCCAGACTGTTGCTGACGGATTTCACAAAATCCAGGACCAGCATGCCCTGCTCCACTTCGCGCACAGCGCCATCTTTCAGCGTAACCTTTACCATATCTGCACCCTCCTATACTAAAGCTCGTTAGAATTTGCCGTAGGCAATGCTCTTACGGTATGAAAAAAATAGAAGCCCCATCCCAATAGGGACGAGGCTCTGCTTCGCGGTTCCACCCTGATTGCCGGCAGAATGCCAGCCACTCCACACTTGATAACGGAGATTGCTCCGGCACGGCTTTTGACCGCCATGCTGCTCGGAAGTGGTAGCCATGGATGTCAGCCCAAGGCCTTTCCAGCTCCCCGCCTCTCTCTTTGAGCCACGTCCCCATTGCCATGTCTTCCTCATCGCTCTTGATTTTATAGATTATAGAATGGACGGAGCATATTGTCAAGAGCCGTATCCCTATGCAAACCCTTTTTCATTCATAATTAGGAATTATACGGACTAACTTTTCTGGGCAACACAAAAAAATTCACTCCTTACAAACCAGGAGTGAGATTTCCAATCAGTATTCGAAGATTTCCTTTACGTCGATCTCCAGGTCATCATACAGGGACAGCTTGAGGGACAGTTTTTGCCCTTCCTTTTCCTCGTCCGGCAATTCCTCCCATTCCTCATCCGTAAGCCCATGGTAAATATTGTCAAGCTCATATTTCCCGTCACGCAG
>JAFSWY010000209.1 GCA_017444295.1 Selenomonadaceae bacterium
AAGGAGCTTTCCTATCTTCTGGAAACCATCGTGAGTTTCCACGACACGGCGAAAAACCCCGAAGCCTTCTATCATGGATTCCTCAACGGCATGCTTGCCATCCTCTCGCCAAGGACTTACGAAATCCAATCCAACAAAGAATCCGGCTACGGACGCTTCGACATCGCCCTGTTCCCGAAACGCACGGACCGGCCAGGGGTCCTCATGGAATTCAAGGCGGCAGGCAGCCTGAAAGCGCTGAACGCAATGGCGAAGGCTGCCCTCGCACAGACAGAACGCCTTGACTATACCGCCGAATTCCGAAAGCGCTGCATCCGGGACGTATGGACATACGGCATCGCCTTTCGGGGAAAGAAAGTCAGGATCGTCGGAAAGAATATGGGCGAAAGCCAACCCAAAAACAGCCCCATCAAACCATGAACACTTGATGGGGCTGTTTGTCAGCTTTCTCGTTGGGGATTTCGTGCCCCCATAAAATCAGATGGTATAGACGCGGATGGAGTTCGTGTTGCCGTCCTCGGTCTTGATGCCGGATGTGATGATCGTGCAGTCGCCCGGTTTCACATAGCCGTTGATGAGAGCCGCCTCGGCTGCGGCAACCGTCATCTCGGAGTTGCTGTCCCAATGCTTGCCCAGCATCGGGTACACGCCCCAGCGCAGGTTCATCTGGCGCAGGGCGCGCTCATTGGAGGTATAGGCGATAATCGCCGCCTTCGGGCGGTACTTGGAGACCACTTCCGTGGTGAATCCCGATTTCGTCGGCGTGATGATGGCGGTGGCATCCAGCTCGTAGGCCATCTGCACCGTGGCGTGGGCGACGGCGCGGGTGCGGGATTTCAGATGCTCCAGCCCCTGCTCCATGAACAGGCTCCTGTAGCTCAGGGATGCCTCCATGCGCTGGGCGATGCGGCTCATGGTGGCAACCGCCTCCACCGGATACTTGCCGCTGGCCGTCTCGCCGGAAAGCATGATGGCATCGGTGCCGTCGAGAATCGCGTTCCCCACATCGGAGACCTCTGCGCGGGTCGGACGCGGGTTGTCCGTCATGGACTCCAGCATCTGCGTCGCAACGATGACAGGCTTGCCCGCCTCATTGCACTTCTTGATGATTTCCTTCTGGATAAGAGGCACGTCCTCTGCCGGAACCTCAACGCCGAGATCGCCGCGGGCAACCATGATGCCGTCGGAAACCTCAAGGATCTTGTCGAAATTCTTCACCCCTGCCAGATTCTCGATCTTCGGAATGATTTCCAGATGCCCGTCATGCTCCTTGATGAGCTTGCGAATGGCAAGCACATCCTCGGGGCGCTGGATGAAGGACGCAGCCACAAAGTCCATACCCTGCTCACAGCCAAATATGATATCCTTCTCGTCCTGCTCGGAAATCGGCGGCAAGCCAAGGGAGATGCCGGGAGCAGCAACGCGCTTCTTCGTGCTCATCTGGCCGCTGTTCTGGATGGTCGTCTCGATGTCCTTGCCATGGATGGCATCCACCTTGAGGGCAACAAGGCCGTCGGAAAGGAGCAGGGTATCCCCCGGCTGCACTTCCGAATAGAGCCCCTTGTGATTCACGGAAACATGGGTCTCGTCCCCCGGCTCGTCGGAATAGGTCAGGGTGAACTTGTTCCCCTTCTCCAGCATGACCTTGCCGTCCCTGAACTCACCAAGGCGCATTTCCGGCCCCTTGGTATCGAGGATCAGGGAAACCACCTTGCCCGCCTTCTTTGCAGCCTCCCGCACCATATTGATGCGGGAAAGATGCTCTGCATGGTCGCCATGGGAAAAATTGAACCGCGCGCAGTTCATGCCATTCTCAATCAGTGCCTCGATCACTCCGGGCTTTTCCGTGGCCGGTCCCTGCGTGCAAATAATTTTCGTCTTCTTCAACATATCGCTAACCTCATTTCGTTCCTTCAGCATTTCAATTTATTTAACAAACCCGTTCCTATTCTACACGCTTTCCTTCGATAAGTAAAGATTTGCCCCGAAATGAGCCTGCAAATGCATCAAACTCCGTGCGAAACAATGTTTCTTACACGAAATCCAAAGCCCATCTGCGTCCTGTGGACTTGATCCGCTAAGATTCCATAGTAAAAAATCCCTTGACTAAAAATCCGTCTCTGATACAATATATTCTGTTCTTATAATTTCTAAACCACAATATATAGTGTAAGGAGGGATGGATATCCTTCGGTCTGCATGCCGGAGGATATCGCGCAAAGCATGAATCTCAAGACGGTCACGAAGCGTTCCGGTTTCACGGTGGACTATGACCAGCGGAAAATCTACAATGCCATTGCCGGCGCCAACCAGGATAGCGTAGAGCAGATGAGCGATGCGGACATCCAGGCGGTCACGCTTCAGGTGGAAAAGAATCTTTCCGAACGGGAGAATGTGACGGTCGAGGAAATCCAGGATGTGGTGGAACATGAGATCATGAAGCATGGCTTCTTCGACATTGCGAAGAAGTACATCCGCTACCGCCAGCGCCACGAGGAACGGCGGAACGCCCAGAAGCATCTCATGGAATGCTATCGCGACATCTTCTTTGCCGATGCAGTGGACTCCGACCTCAAGCGGGACAATGCAAACATCAACACCGATGCCTCCATGGGCATCATGCTCAAGCTCGGCGCCGAGGGCGCGAAACACTTCGTGGACAACTACGTGCTGCCGGAGGCCTATGCCGCGGCCGACCAGCACAATTACATCCACATCCACGACAAGGATTTCAGCCTGATCACCTTCAACTGCTGCCAGATCGACCTCCTGAAGCTGTTCCATGGCGGATTTTCCACGGGACATGGGTTCCTCAGGGAGCCGAACTCGATCCGTGCCTATGCTTCCCTTGCCTGCATTGCCATCCAATCGAACCAGAACGATATGTTCGGCGGGCAGTCCATCAACTGCTTTGACTACGCCATGGCAGAGGGCGTCCGGAAATCCTTCCATAAGGCGGTGGCGGACGAGGCTTTCAAGGCGATGGTCTATCGCTTCGGCAGCGAGGATTTTGCGGACAGGAAGGAATTCCGCAAGAAATTCAATCCCTTCCTGGATATGGACACCTGCAATTTCACAGAGAAGAAGGACGACCCGCATCACGGAAAAGGCGTTGCGGCAATCCGGTCAGCACTGGAAAAACTTCTGGACACCCTTGGGAAATCCATGGAGGATGCCCAAAAGGATGCGGAGCACATCTACAACCTCGCCTGCCAGGATGTGGCAGAGGAAACCCATCAGGCCATGGAGGCGCTGATCCACAACTTCAACACCCTCCATTCCCGCGCAGGGGCGCAGGTGCCCTTCAGCTCCATCAACTACGGCATGGACACTTCGCCGGAGGGAAGGCTTGTCACCAAGGAGGTCCTGAACGCCATCATGGCAGGACTGGGCAACGGGGAGACGCCGATCTTCCCCATTTCCGTGTTCCAGCTCAAAGATGGCGTAAACTACAACCAGGGAGACCCGAACTACGACCTCTTCCTCAGGGCATGCGAAGTCAGCGCAAAGAGGCTGTTCCCCAATTTCGTGAATCTCGATGCGCCCTACAATCTCCCCTACTACAAGCCGGGAGACTACAACAGCTACGTTGCCACCATGGGATGCCGCACCCGGGTCATGAGCAATGTCAATGGGCCGGAAGAATCCGGCAGCCGCGGCAATTTCTCCTTCGTGACCATCAACCTGCCGAAACTGGCACTGGAGGCGAGGGGAGACCTGGAGGGATTCTGGAAGCTCTTCGACAAGTACATCGATCTTTCCCATGACTATCTCCTGTTCCGTCTCCAGACCATTGCAGAAAAACATGTCTATAACTACCCTTTCCTCATGGGCCAGGGCGTCTGGATGGACAGCGACAAGCTGAAGCCCACGGACAAGATCCGGGAGGTTCTCAAGCATGCCTCCTATTCCATCGGCTTCTGCGGGTTGGCGGAATGCCTGGTCGCCCTTGTCGGGAAGCATCACGGGGAGAGTCCCGAGGCGCAGGAACTTGGGCTCAAGATTGTCGGCCATCTGCGGGAGAGACTGGATGATTACACGAAGAAGGAGCACATGAACTGGACCTGCTTCGGCACTCCGGCGGAAAGCACAGCGGGACAGTTCCAGAAGGCAAACCGCAAGGATTTCGGCATCGTGCCCGGGGTTACGGACAGGGACTACATGACGAACAGCAGCCATGTTCCCGTCTACTACCCCATCAAGGCCATCGACAAAATCCGCATTGAGGCTCCCTACCATGCCCTGGAAAATGCAGGACATATTGCCTATGTGGAGATGGATGGGGACCCTTCCCAGAACATCCAGGCATTCGAGGCCATTGTCCGGGCCATGCACGACCACGGCATGGGATATTTCTCCATCAACCATCCCGTGGACAGGGATCCCGTCTGCGGCTACACGGGCATCATTGCCAACGAATGCCCCCATTGCCACCGCAAGGAAGTGGAAAGCGGCACATTCATCGTGCCAAGGATGAGATGATTGTTGTTCAGCAGAAGGAGGCACTACTATGAAAACCATTCACACAGACAAGGCACCCGCAGCCGTCGGGCCTTACAGCCAGGCCATCGCGGCCAACGGCATGCTCTATCTCTCGGGACAGATTGCCATCCAGCCCGAGGAGGGAAAGATTGTCGCCAAGGATATCGAGGGGCAGGCGGAGCAGTGCTGCCGCAACGTGGAGGCCGTTCTTGCAGAGGCGGGCACAGACATGCATGCCGTGGTCAAGACCACCTGCTTCCTGGCGGATATCCATGATTTCCAGGCATTCAATGCCGTATACGCGAAACACTTCGTGAGCAAGCCGGCCAGGAGCTGTGTCGCAGCAGCAGCATTGCCTGCGGGAGCCCTTTGCGAAATCGAGGCCGTGGCGGTTTTGGACGAAAAATGATTTTTCTTGTAAATTTTTTTCATTTTTTTACGAAAAATCAGGGGAAAATATGTTTCCAGAACACCCGAAACATGGTATAATCAAGGCGTGCGCTGGAAGAAAGGGGAACACCGCCAAGAGGGTTCCCGATGGATGTCTTTGGATAGGAGGCAGACAAAAGAAAAATGGTCGTTGTCGAGTTGGTATTTGCCGGTCTTTTGATCTATGGCATTTTCTTGTCGGTTGGCAGGATCCGGAAGGATATCCTGCAGCTGCGCCGCAAGCGCATTCACGAAAAGCGCATCAAGGCGATGCTGTCGGAATCGAATCCCTTCTTTGCCCGCCGCATCTGCCGTTGGATTGACCATCCGGAGAAGGATCCGGATCTCACATGGGCAGTGCAGTGCGGGAAATATCCCTCCCTGCTGGTCTATCTCAAAAAAGCAGCAAACCAGAACAGGTAATCATGGCCCCGGGACTTCCGGGGCTTTTGTATCATTTGTATAAGGAGATGACATCTATGCTTTACCCGTTGAAACTCACGGCTCCCCTGAAGGACTACCTATGGGGAGGCACCCGGCTGAAAGAGGAATACAACAAGCAGACGAACCTGGAAAAGGTGGCGGAGAGCTGGGAGCTTTCCTGCCACAAGGATGGGCAAAGCGTCATACAGAACGGCCCGGAGGCGGGCAAGAGCCTTGACCGGTACCTCGATGAACAGGGGGATATCGTCCTTGGAAAGAATGCGGGGAAATTTCCCTACTTCCCGCTTCTCATCAAGCTCATCGATGCAAAGGACAACCTTTCCGTCCAGGTGCATCCTGACAATGAATACGCCATGCGTGTGGAGGGGGAGTTCGGCAAGACCGAGATGTGGTATATCGTGGACTGCGAACCGGGGGCGAGCCTGCTCTACGGCTTCAAGCAGGAGATCACCAAGAGCGAGTTTGCCCGCCGCATTGAGAACGACACGATCCTTGAGGTCTGCAACCGCGTGCCCGTGAAGAAGGGGGATGTTTTCTTCATTGACTCCGGCACCCTCCATGCCATCGGCAAGGGAATCCTTCTCTGCGAGGTCCAGCAGAACTCCAACACCACCTACCGCATCTACGACTACGGCCGCGTGGGAAAGGACGGGAAACCGCGCCAGCTCCATGTGGAGAAGGCAAAGGACGTGACGAGGCTGGCACCGCCGACAAGGGGCACGGAGCCGGAATTGCATATGGACTTCTGGGCCGATGCGGATGTCGAGCTCCTGGCCTCCTGCGAGTATTTCAAGGTGTACCATTTCGACCTCAAGGGCAAGGCAGACCTCAAGGCAGGACCGGAGTCCTTCCAATCCATCACGGTGCTGTCCGGCGAGCTGAGACTCACACCTGCCGGCGATGCCATAGATGCCATAGGGCTGGGAAAGGGCGAAACGGCATTCCTGCCAGCAGGAATGGGGAAATACAGCGTCAAGGGCACGGCAGACTTCATTCTTGCCGAAGTTTGAAGTCGCAAAAATATTTCGGACTTTTTTCTCATTTTCCCGTTGAAAAAAGCAGCTGAAAATTATATAATATAAGCAAAGATATCTGCCTAATTAAAAAGGATTTTAATTACGTTCAAGGGAAGAGGGGGAGAAAGATGAGTGTGTTAGGAATCTCCGGCACGACTACGATGATGTCGTTCAGGCAGATCAATCAGCAAGTCGACCGACTGGGACAAGATACAACGTCAACAATTTCGGATCGGGCTGCCTCCTATAGCCGTGTCTCGAACTTCGGCACGGAGACGAAGCTGGGCTCCAGTGATTTCCAGCGTGGCAATGCGAAGATTGCCCATGATGGGGAATCGGTGACGGCACATCATGCGCAGATTGCCAAATCCTATTATGGGGTCTCGAACTTTGGAAACGAGACAAAGGCTGGCAGCAGCAATTTCCAGCGGAACAATGCCCGCATTGCCCGTGACGGTGAGGCAAATACAGCAAGGAACATGCAGGAAGCCAAGTCCTACTATGCAGTCTCGAACTTCGGCACGGAAACAAAGCTGGGCAGGAGTCCCTTCCAGCGTGGCAACGCCAAGATTGCCCATGATGGAGAGTCGGTGACGGCGCATCATGCGCAGATTGCCAAATCCTATTATGGGGTCTCGAACTTCGGCACGGAGACAAAACTCGGCAGCAGCAATTTCCAGCGGAACAATGAGCGCATCGCCAGAGATGGCGAGGCGAACACCGCAAAGAACATGCAGGAAGCCAAGTCCTATTATGCCGTGTCGAACTTCGGCAATGAGACAAAGGGCGGCAGCGACACCCTGCAGCAGCTGAGTTCCCGTATCGCAAGGGAGGCGGCCTCGGCCTACAAAGCCTCCAGCCAGGGGAGTAGCGTGGGTTCTGCGGTGAATATTGCAGCATGAGCCGGTTTCTAGGATTGAAATAATTTCATAGTGATAAAGATGATCCCCGATGATGAATAATCATCATCGGGGATATTTCTATATGAGACCATTCAATTATGAAATAAATAGGTGTGTGTACTCAAGGAGGGCTTCATGATGGAAAAATCCAAGGTGTATTTCACAGATTTCCGCGTAGATGTGGGAACGAGCCTTTTGCAAAAGCTCAAGACTCTCTGCATTGCGGCAGGAATCAAGAAGATTGACATGGAGGGCAAATTCGTTG
>JAFSWY010000210.1 GCA_017444295.1 Selenomonadaceae bacterium
CCCATATATCCGCTATGCCAACGCACTCTGATTTTTTAATTATAACGCATTGTTCAAATTTTGCCAAAGGCAAAATATTCCTATTGGCGTTTCGACGGGCTTGCCCCGTCATAACGCATTGTTCAAATTTTGTCTTTGACAAAATAGAAACAAATCTGATGAAAAATTTTCTCGTGTCTGATAATTTTATGGAAATCAAAGAGGAAAATTGCTGGACTTGTCGAAATAGTCTGTAGTGCCTATAAATTCGTTCGGAATAGTCGAAAAGGGCTTCATTGCAAGAAGGAGATGTGCATCGTGAAATTGCAGACGAAGGCGGTCATCGGTATCAATGTGTTCATCATTTTGGCGTGCATCTGCATGGGCGTTCTCGGGTATCGAAACGCGGAGGACGGATTTGCCGTTTCCCTGCAGATGAAGGCGGACTCCAACGTGAAATCCATTCTGGAAATCATGGATTTCCGCTACCCCGGGGAATGGCATGTCCAAGACGGCATTTTGTACAAGGGGAACACGAAGATCGAGGCATCGACGGAAGCCGTGGATTCCCTCGGAGAGCTTGTGGGCGGCCATGTCACGTTCTTCCGAGGCGATACCCGTGCGGCGACAACGGTCAAGTCTGCCGATGGTGCCCGCTCCATTGGCACAAAGGCATCGGACAAGGTTGTGGATGCCGTGCTGAAGGGCGGCAATTCCTATGTGGGAAAGGCGGATGTTCTCGGCCATGAGTACCACAGTGCCTACGAGCCCATCAAGGACGGGGCGGGAAAGGTCATCGGCATGGTGTTTGTGGGGCTGTCGGTCCATGAGCTGGACGGCATCCAGCACAAGTTTGTCCTTTCCCTGCTCCTTGCTCTCGCGGTCATCATCGCGATCCTCGGCTTCCTGTCCTGGGTGACTGTGGGCCGGGCCCTGGGCCCGTTGCTCCATGTCACGGATGCCCTCCAGAAGATTGCGGACGGCGATCTTCGCGGAGCGGATCTCCATGTGGAGACGATGGACGAGGTGGGGCATCTGGCCCATAATGTCAACGAGATGAAGGTGCGTCTCCAGAAGCTCTTGGTGGACGTGGCGAATTCCTCGGAAACCGTCGCTGCATCGGCGGAGGAACTGACCTCGAATGCCAACCAGACAGCGGACTCCATCCAGCAAGTGGCGGACAGCACCGTCCAGATGACGGAGGGCACGGCGAGGCAGTCCGATACGGTCAACGACCTTCAACGAGTCATTTTGGACATGCGATCGAAGATGCACGATTTGCATGAAAGTGCCAATACCATGGATGATGTGGCGAAACAGAGCCAGGAAAAGGCACTGGACGGCAGGAAGACCGTGGCCTACGCCATCGAGCAGATCCAGAACATAGCGAACCAGGTAAATGCCTCGGCAGAGGTGGTGGGGACTCTCGGCAAGCGTTCCGAGGAGATTGGTTCCATTGTCGAGGCGATTTCCCAGATTGCCGACCAGACAAACCTTCTGGCGCTCAACGCGGCCATCGAGGCGGCACGCGCAGGAGAAGCGGGGCGCGGCTTTGCCGTTGTCGCCGAGGAGGTCCGGAAACTGGCGGAGCAGTCGGCGACTGCCGCCCGCAATATCGCCTCTTTGGTGCAGTCCATCCAGCAGGACACGAACTCTGCGGTAGAATCCATCGCGCAGGGCAACCGGAGCGTAAAGGAAGGTTCGTCTTCCGTGGAGGCAACGGGAGAGGCATTCCGCAGCATCGAGGAGCAGGTGGATCGCCTCAACATGAATGTCAGGCAGTCCATCCGCTACATTGAGGCAGTGAACACGGCGAGCCATGACATTCAGGATGCCATGGGCATCGTGCAGGAGCTCAGCCAGAAGACGACGGACGAGTCGCAGAATGTCTCCGCCGCAACAGAGGAACAGGCAGCGACCATGACCGAGATGGCACAGGCAAGCGACAAGCTGGCCCATTTGGCCCAGGCTCTTCAGGAAGAAGTGCAGAAATTCCGTATTTGAACCGGGGTCTTGCATTGACAATAAATGCATTGTTCGAATTTTGTCTTTGACAAAATCGAAACGATTGCGTATAATAATGCCATGTTTTACGGGATGTAGCGCAGTTTGGCAGCGCACCTCGTTCGGGACGAGGGGGTCGCAGGTTCAAATCCTGTCATCCCGACCAGGAAGTCAAGAGGCTGATGCCTGGAGCAATGCTCCGACATCAGCCTCATATTTTCTCATAGTAAAGTTTTCAATCGCCATAGCCGTCCGGATGCTTTCCATGCCAGTTCCAGGCTGTGCCGATGACAGCTTCCACATCGGTATAGCGAGGCTTCCAGCCCAGCACCTTCCGAGCCTTCTCACTGGAAGCAATGAGCTGTGCGGGGTCGCCTGCACGACGCTTCCCGATTTCCACCTTGATTTCCCTGCCAGTGGCCTTCTTCGCCGCCTCGATCATCTCCTTGACGGAAAAACCCTGTCCATTGCCGAGATTGAAAATATTGCTCTCCCCACCCTTGCGGAGATAATCCAAAGCCAGCACATGGGCATCTGCAAGGTCAATGACATGGATATAGTCACGCAGGCAAGTGCCATCCGGCGTGTCATAGTCATCCCCAAAAACCGTGATATGGTCGCGCTTTCCCAAAGGCACCTGCAGGATCAACGGAATAAGATGGGTCTCCGGATGATGGTCCTCACCAATGGAGCCATCATCCAATGCCCCCGCTGCATTGAAATAGCGCAGGGACACATAGCGGATGCCATCGGCACGGCTCACCCATTTCATCATCTTTTCCATGGTGAGTTTCGTTTCGCCATAGGTATTGGTGGGCATTGTCTCGTCATCTTCCAGGATGGGAACCCGCTTCGGCTCCCCATACACCGCTGCCGTGGAAGAGAAGACAATCTTGTCCACCTTGTGCCGCACCATGGCCTCCAGCAATACCTGCATTCCATAGACATTGTTGTTGAAATATTTGAGGGGTTTCTCCATGCTCTCCCCCACCAAGGAATTGGCAGCAAAATGAATCACCGCCTCAATATCCTCAGATCCAAAAATCTTGTCGAGAACCGCAGCCTCCCGGATATCTCCCTCATAGAATTTCGCCTTGGGATGAAGGGCGCCTCTATGGCCCGTCTGCAGATTGTCGACGATAACGACCTCCTCGCCCTTTCCGATAAGCTGATGAACCGCATGGGAGCCAATGTAGCCCGCACCGCCGCATACCAAAACCGACATGTTCTTCCCTCTTTTCCTCATGACAAAAATAGGCCTCCTCAGAAGCCTATTTTCCGCATTATTTACCTGATTGACGCGCCAAGGCACGATAGGCAATATCCTTTCGATAGAACGCATCCTCAAAAGCAATCCGCCCTACGCCTTCATAGGCGTGCTTCACCGCATCCTGAATGCTGTCCGCTTTCGCAACAACGCCGAGCACGCGCCCGCCATTGGTGACGATTTTCCCATCTTTTCGTGCGGTACCGGCATGGAAGACAAGATTTCCGACCTTCTTCGCCTCATCAAGACCTGTGATTTCCTTTCCCTTGGCATAGCTGCCGGGATAGCCACCGGAGGCCATGACAACGCAAACCGCCGCGCCCTTGCTCCACTGGATCTCCAGACTGCCCAAGCAGCCCTCTGCACAGGCCAGCATGATTTCCACAAGGTCGCTCTCCAAAAGGGGAAGCACCACCTGCGTCTCGGGATCCCCAAAGCGGGCATTGAACTCCACGACCTTGGGGCCGTCCTTTGTTATCATGAGACCGGCATAAAGGCAACCCTTATAGGGACGCCCTTCTGCCTTCATGGCCGAGATGGCGGGTTTCAATATCCTTTCCTTGGCCGCCTGGACCATGTCCGGCGTCATGACGGGAGCCGGTGCATAGGTTCCCATGCCGCCGGTATTCGGCCCCTTGTCGCCATCATGGACGCGCTTGTGGTCCTGGGAGGAAATCATGGGAACAATGGTTTCCCCATCGGTAAAGGCCAGAAGAGAGGCTTCCTCCCCGTCCATGAACTCCTCGATGACAACACGGCTGCCGGCCTGGCCGAAAGCCTTGTCCTCCATGATGTCATCAACGGCGCGAAGTGCCTCCTCCAAGGTCATGGCAACGATGGCCCCCTTGCCCGCCGCAAGGCCGTCTGCCTTGACGACGATGGGGGCACCTTCCTTCTTTACATATTCCCGTGCAGCCTCCGCATCCGTAAACACTTCATATTTCGCCGTGGGAATGCCGTACTTCTTCATGAGCCCCTTGGAGAATGCCTTGGAACCCTCGATTTCCGCCGCCAGTTTCGACGGCCCGAAAGCCTTGATGCCAGCCTCCCCCAATGCATCCACAATCCCGTTTGTCAGTGGGACTTCCGGTCCCACCACAACAAGGTCGATGGCTTTCTCCTTCGCCAGCTTCACCACCGCATCATTGTCCTCAATGGAAATGCCGCTGATGCACTCGGCGATATCTTCCATGCCCGGATTGCCGGGAACCGCATAAAGCTTTTCGCATTTGGGGCTCTGGGCGAGTTTCCATGCCAGCGTATGCTCGCGCCCACCGCTTCCAATCACCAATAGTTTCATTATTTTTCCACCTGCTCCTTGAGGTAGTTCTGGATTGCCATATCATAGTCTGCGGTATGGGCAAAGGCTTCCTTTGCGAGCTCCATGCGAAGCATGCCGTTCACGCAGCCATCCTTTGCCACCATGGAAGCCACTTCATCATAGCGCGAGGGATTCGTCACCACCGTGACGAACTTGAAGTTCTTCGCCGCAGCGCGGATCATGGCAGGCCCGCCGATATCGATGTTCTCAATGGCCTCCGCCAAAGTCACATTCGGCTTCGCAATGGTTTCCTTGAAGGGATAGAGATTCACTGCCACCAAATCGATTGCTGTGATCTTGTGCTCCTTCATCTCCCTCTGATGCTTCGGATTGTCACGCACGGCAAGGATACCCCCATGGATATAGGGATTCAGGGTCTTGACACGGCCATCCATGATCTCGGGAAATCCCGTGACATCGCTGACATAGGTCACAGGCACCCCGGCCTCCTGAAGAGCCTTCATGGTGCCGCCCGTAGAGACGATTTCCACACCCGCATCATGCAGCTTGCGGGCAAAATCCACCACACCGGTCTTGTCAGAAACACTGATAAGTGCACGTTTGATTTTCATAACCAACACCCCTTAAATTTATTGTTCGAGAATCCTTACATGACGGCCTTCCACCTTGAGCCTGCCCTCCACATAGAGCTGGATGGCCTTGGGATAAATGATGTGCTCCTGTTCCAGCACACGCGCCCCAAGGGTCTCCTCCGTATCATCATCCAGAACCGGAACTGCGGCCTGCAGGATAATGGGACCTGAATCCATGCCTTCATCGACGAAATGAACCGTACAGCCGGAAATCTTCACGCCATAGGCCAATACATCGCGATGGGCATGGGCCCCGCCAAAAGACGGAAGAAGGGCAGGATGGATATTCATGATGCGCCCGCTGTACGCATGCACAAAATACGGGCTCAAGATCCTCATGAATCCCGCCAGTATCACCAGAGTAACACCGGATGCCTCCAGTTCTGCAACCAGGACGCGTTCAAAGGATTCCCTGTCCTCGTATTCCTTGCGGTTCACGCAGACATTCCGGATGCCTGCCTTCCTTGCCCGCTCCAGGGCCATGACATCGGGCTTGTCCGTCAGCACGACGGCGATTTCCGCGTCCAGTTTCCCATCTGCAATCGCATCGATGATGGACTGCAGATCCGTTCCACGCCCGGAACAAAGGATGCCC
>JAFSWY010000211.1 GCA_017444295.1 Selenomonadaceae bacterium
AACCTGCTGTATGGTCATATTACGCATTGAACCTCTCCATGGAGATCTGAATGATCTCCTCACATAAATTACTATAAGATATACCGATGGCCTGCGCCTCCTGGGGCAGCAATGATGTCGGCGTCATGCCCGGCAGTGTGTTTGCCTCCAGGCAATAGATCTCATTATTGGCATCCAGGATAAAATCCATCCTGGAATACGTCTCCAACCCCAATGCCGCCACCACGCGCTCGGCATACAGCTGCATCTGGGATGTAAGCTCATCATCCAACTGAGCCGGACAGATCTCCTCCGTCATGCCCGCTTTATACTTGTTGGCATAATCATAGAATCCATGCTTGGGCTTGATCTCCACAACAGGCAGTGCCACCCCGTCCAAAACTCCTACGGAAAACTCCCGTCCCTCGATGTAGTCCTCCACCATGATCTCTTCCTCGTAACGGAAGGCTTCCTCGATGGCCGCTTCGTAATCCTCTTCGTTGTGCACAATGGTCACCCCTACCGAGGAACCGCCGCCCACCGGCTTGACGACACAGGGAAAGACGGTCTGATCCAAAACCTTTTCCCGGTTGTAGCCGTTCTTTTGGACGGTGAAGCCCTGAGGGCAGGGAATCCCGTAGTAGTAGAAGAAATGCTTGGCAATTCCCTTGTCCATGGCCAACGCACAGGACAGAAAACCATTGCCGGTGTAACGGATCCCCAGCAGGTCAAATGCCGCCTGGAGCTTGCCATTCTCGCCGTCCGCGCCATGCAGGGCAATAAACACGATGTCCGCCCGCTGGCATAGAGCGATCACGTTGGGGCCAAAGAAATTCCTGCCTTGATCCTTTCGCTGCCTGCGTACCGCCTCAAGATCCGGAGCGACAGTGGGAATCTCGCCTACTTCGACGCTAACCTCCAACTCCCGTTCAAACAGATCATCGATATCATCGCCTTCCTCGCCATATCCCAAAAACACATCCAAAAGGATCGCCCTGTGGTCATGGCGCCTTAATGCTTCCGCGATCCGCTTGCCGGACTGAAAAGAGACGTCCCGTTCCGTGGACAGTCCGCCTGCCAGAACTACTATATCCATACGCTTCTCTCCTTGTGTTGTGAAACAAAAAACTTCCTCTTATCATACCCGATTTTCTTTCTGAGTGCAAATGTGATCTCTGGCTTTCTTGCCCGGTGCCTGCGTGCGGTTCGTCCCTGCTGGCAAGATGCTCGAAATGACCATAGCGCCTCTTAGTATACCGTCAGCAAACAGCAAGGCCCGCACATGGATGTGCGGGTCAGGTCGTACCACGCCAAGGATGGCGTGTTACGACTGTTTGCGTCACAAAAAAGGAACCCTATCGGCATGCTTAGAGGCGCTTGGGAATGGAGCCTGCATCTTGCCAGCAGGGACGAACCGCACGCGGGCACCGGGCAGCAAGGCATACATCAGACAATAAAGAGATACGGCCGCTCTCGCAGGAAGCCCCAAAAATCCTCATAGGCACCAAGAACCCCGTTCACTTTTTGGAAGAACTGCTTTAGCATGACCGCTTCCTGCCGGATCTGAAAACTGTCGCACTCCTCTCCAAATAACAGCTTTCTGCTCCTCATGATCCGAAGCACCATCAAAGGGCTGCCATGTTGCATCACAGCCTGTTCCGCCTTTTGTATATGCAGCGCTGCCATATCGGGAAATAGAGATTTTTCGCAAACCGCAGCATTGTGGTATAAAACTGCCAGGTTGGTCCAATAAACGGCAGATGCATTGACCCGGCCC
>JAFSWY010000212.1 GCA_017444295.1 Selenomonadaceae bacterium
AATGCGTTCCACGGTGATCGTGCCGCGCAGCAGATCCTGCCGTTCCATGGCGTAGTTGAAGACCATGGCGGCGCTTCTGGCAAGGATGAAACTCCAGAGGAACAGGAGGATGAGGATAGAAGGTATACTGTACTTGAGAAGTTTGCATAGGGTTTTCAGCATAGAGGACAGCCCTTTTCCGTTCCGCATGTTTCAGTGTTTTTTGCAAAAGTCTTGGAAAGTCTTGAAGGAATTTGCTTTTGCTGTATCGAATCAATTCTATAAGGTGTATTCTACAAATCGCAAGATAATTCCTGCTAGTGTAAAACCTCGTTCATTTTTTTATGAATCGCCCGATATGCAGCCATCTGCTTCGTCATCGATCGGGGAATGCTTCGCCAATGGCTCAGGACTCCCGTTGACATACCACTGGTATGTCAACCAGTCGCCATAGCCCGCTATGGCTCCCTCCTCTTCCTTGCATCTGACTACATCTCGGACGATTCATTATCCTAAATCTGGACGAGGTCTTACACTAGAGACAGGAGTTTATACAGAAGAACTTTGAAGGACAAAGGATGTGAGATTATGAACAAACAGGAGGTTGGCTGGTTTAGCCCGAGTTTGCATAGGGATATGCGGGTTCGTGTGTATGGCAGCGGCGAGGTGCCTTTTCTGGTCTTTCCGACCCAGGCTGCAATGAGTGATAATTTCGAAAATTTTGGGATGATAGACGCTCTGACGGAGGACATCGAAAGCGGACGTATCCAGTTGTACTGCGTGGACAGCGTGGACGAGGAGAGCTGGCTCAATCTTTGGGGAGACGTGTATTGGCGGGCGCAGAGGCAGGAGGAGTATTACGAGTACATCATTGAGGAAGTGCTTCCCTTTGTCCGGAAAAACAATGGCACAGGAATGCTGCCGATTGCGACGGGCTGCGACTTGGGGGCGCTTCATGCCGCGATTGCCTTCCTGCGCCGTCCGGAACTTTTCGGCGGGCTTTTGGCTCTGTCCGGTACCTATGATGCGAAATTCTACTTTGGCGGATGGTCCAATGGCACCCTCTATGACAATTCTCCCGTGGATTCCTTGGCGAACATCTCGCCGGACCATGAATACATCGATCTCTACAATGAGAAGCGCATTGTGCTTTGCGTGGGGCAGGGGCGATGGGAGGACGAAGCGCGCCGCACGACAGCTATCATGCGGGATATCTTTGATGCGAAGGGAATCCACGGCTGGGTGGATTTCTGGGGCTATGATGTGGACCATGACTGGTACTGGTGGAAGAAGCAGATGGTCTACTTCCTTCCCTATGTGCTGGGAGAGGCTTGAGAGGCCTCTTCCGGGGGGATGGGGAGGAGGACTTCCTCCAGTGGCTCGTATTGGCAGCGGGCAGCCGTGAGGTCGGTGATTTCCGTAAGGATGCTCTCGGTTTTTTCCGGTGGGAGCATCAGGGACATGGTGACTTTTTCCGCATAGGAGGTATCTCCGATGCGGATTTTTTTCTGGCGCAGGAAGTTGTCGAGGGTATTGAACAGGGTGTAATCGCAGGTGATGTTCACCTGCCGGAAGGGCATCATGGCGATGAGGTCTGCCGCATCGAGGCCCAGTCCTGCCGCATGCCCATAGGCGCGGATGAGTCCCCCGGCGCCGAGCTTGATGCCGCCGAAATACCGGGTGACGACGACGGCAACATCCGTGAGGCCGCGTTTCCTGATGGCTTCAAGGATGGGATTGCCGGCAGTGCCGCCTGGTTCCCCGTCATCGTTGGATTTCTGCTTGTCCCCCTGATCTCCCAGTATCCAGGCAGAGCAATTGTGGCGTGCGTCGAAATAGCTTTTTTTCTGCCGGAGGATGAATTCCCGGGCTTCCTCCTCGCTTTCCACATGGCTCACATGGGTGATGAAGCGGGAGCGCTGGATTTCGTACTGGGCGGAGCTTTCTCCTTGTATGGTCAGGTATTTGTTCATATCACTGGTCTTCTTCCGGAATGGTCAGGTAGTTTCGGATGGCGGAGATTTCACTGGCGGTGAAAAGTCCTGTGGGGGATTCCCGTATCATGATGTCCTGCAGGGAGCGGCTTTGTTCCTTTTGATCGTCGCTCCGAAGATG
>JAFSWY010000213.1 GCA_017444295.1 Selenomonadaceae bacterium
CATTGCCTCTGACGACATGCAGACACATCCCCTTTCCTGATAAAAGTATAACAAAAAAGCGGAGCATCCTCAACGTGGAAAATTCCAAAAATATTGAAGAAACGGCATGGGATGATGAAAAAAGTGGAGCCTTCCCATAATGAGAAGGCTCCACTTTTCCAATACATCAAATATCACGCCAGCATACGCGCCAGACGCACAAGCTCCGGGTCCAGCGTCTTCTTGTTATTGACCGCCTCGAAGAGATTGATGCTCACAACCTTGCCCGCATCGAAGCCGAACACCACATTGGTGACACCGGAGATGATGGCAAGGGCTGCCTTCTCACCCAGCATGGACGCCTTCATGCGGTCCTCCACCGTGGGAGAGCCGCCGCGCTGGATATGGCCGAGGACAGAGACGCGGGTATCGATGCCCGTCTTCTCCTCCACCACCGTGCCGAGGCCGATGGCATCGCATGCGCCTTCGGCAACCACGATGATGCTGTAGCGCTTGCCGCGCTCGTAGGCATCCTTGAGCTCATGGCACATATCATCCAGGTCAAACTTGACCTCGGGAACCAGGACGTACTCCGCGCCGCCCGCAATGCCCGTGGTCATGGCAAGCCAGCCGGACTTGTGCCCCATGACCTCCACGATCATGATGCGGCGATGGGCAGAAGCCGTATCGCGCAACTTGTTGATGGCTTCCACAATGGTATTTGCCGCCGTGTCCGCCCCGATGGTGTAATCCGTCCCCCATACGTCATTGTCGATGGTGCCGGGCAGGCCCACGATGGGAATGCCGAACTCCTTGCTCATGAGGGACCCACCCGTCAGGGAGCCGTCGCCGCCGATGATGACCAGGCCCTCAATGCCGCGCTTCTGGAGATTCTCAAAGCCCTTCTTTCGTCCCTCCGGTGTCTTGAACTCCTTGCTGCGGGCCGTCCCAAGAAACGTGCCGCCGCGCTGGATGAGATCGCTGACACTGCGGGAGTTGAGCTGCTCGATGTCATCTGCAATCATTCCCTTGTACCCATTGTGGATACCGTAGACATCCACGCCCTCATGAAGTGCCGTGCGCACCACCGCACGGGCAGCAGCATTCATTCCGGGGGCATCGCCGCCGGAGGTCATTACGGCAATCGCTTTCTTGATCATTGGTCATCTCTCCTGTCCATCATCGGTCATCTATGATTTACGCCATTTCATCCGATTCATCTATTCTCTATTTTAAAAAATTCCCAGAAAAATGTAAAGTCTTTCATCTGTATTTACACAGAAAACTCCGTGCGAAACAATGTTTCGCACTACGCCCTTACACGAAATCTAACCGATTCCGCACCCTTCGGGCTTGACTCGCTAAGATTTCATAGTAAAAAGGGGAGCCGCAAACGCTCCCTCTTTGATACAAAATCATCCACCCAGATAGGCCTTCCTGATATCCTCGCTGGCGGCGAGCTTTCCCGCATCGCCGGAAAGGGTGATGCGGCCCGTTTCCAGCACATAGGCGCGGTCAGCGATGGAGAGCGCCATATTGGCATTCTGCTCCACCAGCAGGATTGTCGTGCCTGTCTTGTTGATATCCTCGATGATGGAGAAAATCTCGCGAATCAGGAGAGGCGCAAGCCCCATGGATGGCTCATCGAGAAGCAGCAACTTCGGACGGCTCATGAGGGCCCTGCCCATGGCCAGCATCTGCTGCTCACCACCGGAGAGGGTTCCTGCCTGCTGGTCCTTGCGCTCCTCCAAGCGGGGAAACCGCCGGAAGACCATCCCCATGTCCTCCTTGATGCCATCGGAATCCTTGCGGGTGAAGGCACCCAGCTCCAGATTCTCCAGAACGGACATCTCCGCGAAGATGCGCCTTCCCTCCGGCACCTGGGAGATTCCTTCCCGCACGATCTCATGGGCCGGCTTCCCCGCAATATCCTTTCCGAGAAAAGAAATTTTCCCCGCTTTCGGTTTCAGGAGGCCGGAAATCGTGCGGAGGGTGGTGGACTTTCCTGCCCCATTGGCGCCGATGAGTGTCACGATCTCGCCCTCCCGCACCTCCAGGCTAATGCCCTTGATGGCATGGATGGCGCCATAGTACACATTGATGTTGTCGATCTTCAGCATGGTTCCCATGGTCACGCCTCCCCTCCGAGATAGGCCCGGATGACCTCCGGGTCCTCCTTGATTTCCTCCGGGCGTCCGCTGGCGATGATGGTCCCGTACTCCAGCACATAGATGCGCTCGCAGATGCCCATGACCAGGTTCATGTCATGCTCGATGAGAAGCACCGTGAGGCCGAATTCCTTGCGGATCCAGCGAATCATGTCCATGAGCTCCTTCGTCTCCTGCGGGTTCATGCCTGCCGCAGGCTCGTCCAGGAGAAGGAGTTTCGGCTTTGCCGCCAGTGCCCTCGCGATTTCCAGCCGCCTCTGGGCCCCGTAGGGAAGGTTCTTCGCCATCTCGTTTGCCTTGTCACCCAGCTTGAAGATGGAGAGCAGCCGCATGCTTTCCTCCTCGATCTCCCGTTCCTCCCGGAAATACCTCCCCATGCGAAGCACCGTCTCCAGGAGGCCGTACTTCACATGGCAGTGATAGGCAATCTTCACGTTGTCGAGAACGGAGAGTTCCGAGAACAGGCGGATGTTCTGGAAGGTGCGGGCAATGCCGCGCTGTGTGATCTGGTAGGGCTTCAGCCCCACGATGCTCTTCCCGTTGAAGGTGATGGTGCCCGTGGTGGGCTGGTAAACTCCCGTAAAGAGGTTGAAAGCCGTGGTCTTTCCCGCACCGTTCGGCCCAATGAGCCCCACCAGCTCGCCCTTGTTGATGTAGAAATTGAAATCCGAGACCGCCTTGAGTCCGCCGAAGACTTCCGATACGTCCTCGGCCCGCAAAAGCTCCGATGCCATTACGCCGCGCCTCCCCTCTTCAGGATTTTACGGAAAATCCCCATGTTTGTGATCTCCACGTAGCCGAACAGTCCCTGGGGACGATAGAACATCAGGAGAATCAGCAGGAGAGCAAAGATGATCATGCGGTACTCCGGCCAGTTCGCCAGAGCCGCCGAGATGAAGGTCACGAAGAATGCCCCTGCAATGCCGCCCGTGATGGAGCCAAGGCCGCCAAGCACCACCATGATCAGGAAAATGAAGGACTGCATGAAGGTGAAGGATGCCGGGCTGATGATGTAGTAATTATGGGCAAACAAACCGCCTGCAATACCGGCAAAAGCCGCGCCGATGGTAAAGGCCATGACCTTGTACTTCGTCGTGTTGACCCCCATGGCCTCCGCCGCAATCTCATTCTCGCGGATGGCGATGCAGGCGCGCCCATGGCTGGAGTTCACAAAATTCTTGACGAAGAACAGGGTGAACAGCATCACGAAGAATACCCATGCGAAATTCGTGTAATGGGGAATGTTGCGGAAGCCGGCCGCGCCGCCCACATACTCGATGTTCATGATGACGATGCGGATGATCTCGCCAAGCCCCAGTGTGGCAATGGCGAGATAATCACCCCGCAAGCGAAGGGTCGGCAATCCGATCAGGAAACCGAGAAACCCTGCCGCCGCGCCGCCCGCCAAAAGGGCTACGAGAAAGGGAACGTGGAAATTGGTCGTGAGCACCACGCCCACATAGGCTCCCACCGCCATGAAGCCCGCATGCCCCAGGGAGAACTGTCCCGTATAGCCATTGATGAGATTGAGGCTCACGGACAGGATGATATTGATGCCGATGAGCATCAGGTTCAGCTTCCAGAAGGAACCGATGATCCCTTCCTCCATCAGCCCTTGAAGCACGGCGAAGAGTGCAATGCCGAAGACCAGCATGATAAGATCGTTCTTGCGCAAAAGATTCATCGTTCCGCCACCTACACTTTCTCATTGGTGTTCTTGCCGAAAAGCCCCGAGGGCTTGAACAGCAGCACCAGAATCAGGATGGCAAAGGCCGCCGCATCGCGGAAGGTGGAGGAAAGGAAGCCCGACACCAATGCCTCGATGACGCCAAGCACCAGACCGCCCACAACCGCCCCCGGCAGGATGCCGATGCCGCCCAGCACTGCCGCGACAAATGCCTTGAGTCCCGGCATGATGCCCATGAGCGGGTCGATGGAGTTATAGTAGACCCCCACCAGCACACCGGCCACCGCCGCCAAAGCCGAGCCGATGATGAAGGTGAAGGAGATGACCTGATCCGCATTCACTCCCATGAGCTGCGCCGTCTCCGTGTCGAAGGATGCCGCACGCATGGCCTTGCCCAGTTTCGTTTTCTGCACGATATAGGTCAGGATGATCATGAGCACCACCGTGATGCCCAAAATCAGGAGCTGCTGCCCGTTAATGACCAGATCTCCCACATGGAAGGCCACGTTGTCGATGACCTCCGGAAAGGTCCTCGGCGTCGGCGAAACAAAGTACATGGTGGCATACTCAAGGAAAAAGGACACGCCGATGGCCGTGATGAGAATGGAGATGCGCGGCGCATGGCGAAGGGGCTTGTAGGCCAGCTTCTCCACCAGCATGCCCAGAAGCCCCGTGACCACCATGGAGATCAGAAGGGCCGGCAGGATGGACAGATTCGCCTGGGTGATCGCAAAAAAGCCGATATAGGCTCCCACCATGTAGATATCGCCATGGGCAAAATTGATGAGCTTGATGATACCGTAAATCATAGTATAGCCCAAGGCAATCAAGGCATAGATGCTTCCCAGGGATATGCCGTTGATGAGCTGCTGCAACAGCTGCTGGGAAAATTCCATAGATATTCCTCCCCAAACAGGAACGGTAATGCATTTCCTGTATGTAGAAAACAAGGGCCGCAATTGCGGCCCTTTCCTCGTTTTCCGTCAAATGTTTATTCGGCCTCCGGCATGATCTTGGCGACCATCACGCGATCTCCGCCTTTGTTCTCCAAGATGACTGCCTGCTTGATGGGGTTGTGGTTCTTGTCCATCGTGATGATGCCCGTACCCACCTGCAGATCCTTCGTCGACGCGAGGGCATCCTTGATCTTCACAGTATCATCGCTGCCTGCGCGCTTGATGGCATCCACGAGAAGCTTTCCGGCATCATAGCCAAGTGCCGCGAACACATTCGGCGCATGGTTGTACTCTTTGGTATAGGCATCGATGAAAGCCTTCACGCTCTCATCCTTGTCGGAATAATGGGTGCTGAAGAAGGTGTTGTTGAGTGCATCCGCACCGGCAATGTCCGCCACCTTGAAGTCATCCCATCCATCCGTGCCAAGAAGGGGCTGCGTAATGCCGAGCTCGCGGGCCTGCTTCACGATCTTGCCGACTTCCTCATAGTAAGCCGGAATGAAGATGACATCCGCATTGGCCGTCTTGATCTTCGTCAAGGCTGCCTTGAAGTCCTGATCCTTCTGAAGGAAGGCCTCCTCCATCACGACCTTGCCGCCAGCAGCCTCGAACTTTTCCTTGAAGACCTGGCCCAGGCTCTTGGAATAGTCGGAGCTGTTGTCGACATAAATGACAGCCGTCTTTGCCTTGAGGTTCTCGATGGCAAATTTCGCCATGACATCCCCCTGCTGGGGATCGATGAAGCAGCTGCGGAAGATGAAGTCCTTCACCTGCCCGTTCTCAACGGTAACCGCAGGGCTCGTGGCATCCGGTGCCAGAACCGGAACCTTGTTGTCCGTTGCAACCTGGGATTCCGCAATGACATTTGCCGTGACCGCAGGGCCGACGATGAGTTTTACCTTGTCATCGGAAATGAGCTTCGTCGCCGCATTCACGGACTCCGAGGCCTCGGACTTGTTGTCCACC
>JAFSWY010000214.1 GCA_017444295.1 Selenomonadaceae bacterium
ATGCGCCGAGGCGTACTTGGCATGTGTCGATCCCAGAAACGTCATAGATAAGGGGAATGCCCTTGCCAAGATGAACGAAGCTGCAAGTTATGTGGTGCAGACCGGCTATGTTTTGGCTACCGACGATGAAAATGAAGGTGTGAAAAAGTGGCAGGAACTTGCTGAGAAAGGCTCCTTGCTCACCGGTAGCCTGCAAATAGGAAACAAACTGGTCACGGGAGAATATCTCAAGACCCTGAAAAATGCTTATGACCTATACAAAGGCAGCAATCTTGTCGATGCGGCAAAAAAAATCCTGACGTTGAAAAATGCTTATGATTTTTACGGTGATACCAAAACTGTATATGACGTTTATCAAAAATTAAGTGAAATCAAGGAAAGCAATGAAAAATTGCAAAACGCTGCGAAAAATACCATAAACGCCCAATCACAGACGGTCAACGACGACGGCAGCATTACCGTCCGCACCACCACGACAAGCACCGACGATCCGGACAAAGATAAGAAGCTTACCGCCGTGACCGGACTTACCGGCGACAAATTGGCGCAGGCAGAGAAGGAAGTTACTGCCACGCCGGAAGAGCGGCCGGTGGAAGAAGAGGAAAAAGAACTGAGCGAGGGAGACAAGGAACGAGCCGAGCTTGCAGAGTGGCTGAGCTCGCCAGATTTCCAACTTGTGGTGTCAGTAGCCGAAGAAATGGAAAAGCCCTTTGCCATTGACAAGGTGGTGGGAACCTACACCTATCACACCATTGATGAAGGCATAGATGTGAATGTCTCTTACACCGTGACCCGTGCCGGAGATGCGGCACTGAATTTTGCTTATCATGTTGTGGGGTATTTTGAGGGACAGAGCCACAGCGAATCCGGCTCAGTTGTCTGCGGCTATGATGAGCAGACCGGGGCAATCTCCTATAGCGGCGAGGGTGGAAGCGGCACCATGCGCTTTGTGCCCAATGGCGGCAGTGTGGCATTGGATACCGGCGAATATATAGCACCTCGGGCAAATTGAGGATGGTGCCCGCGCCGGTAAGTTTTTGAGGAATTGTTGCCCCGCATCTGCAAAAGGGGTGCGGGGCAACAGCACAAGGAGTTGATTCAAAATGCAGATCATTCATCAAGCCCCCCTTGCCGTTCTCGGAATGGGCGCGGCGTTCACGATTCTCTGGGGCGTTGCCGACCCCATGGCGGCCTTTGCCGAGGTGCGTGAGGTGGAGGCTGAGGGCTACTACATGATGGGAGACAGCCCGGAGGAGCGCATGGACATTGCCCAGCAGCATGCCATCAGGGACGCAACGAAGGCGGCGGCGGAGAAAGCCGGGGTCTTTGTGGAAAGTTTTTCCGAGATGCGCATGGGAAATCTCACCCGAGACGAGGTCCGCGCCATCTCCGCCATAGTGCTGGAGGTCAAGGAGCCGACCAAGGTGGTTCCGGAGGTGGTGGCGAACGGCCAGGCCATTCGCTACCATGCCTATGTGACGGCTATGGTGGACACGGCGAATATCGAAAAGATGCTGGAGAGAAGCAGTGCGGAAAAGGAAGATATGGTCAACAAGAACAAGGAGATGGAGGCGGAGCTGGCCAGGGTCAACGAGGAGATCGAGCGGCTGAAGGAGGCATATCGCCAAGCAGAGGCGGCGGAGCAGCAGCGCATCAACGAGGACATCCGGCGCAACGATCGGCGGTTCGAGGCATTGGGATGGGGTGAGAAGGGCGTGAAGCACTTCATGCTCTGGGAAGACGAGGAAGCCCGGGAATGTTTCCGCAAGGCCGTGGAGATTGACCCGGAATCTGCCATGTTATGGTGCTGGCTGTCCGCTTGCCACAGTGCGACGGGAGATTTCGACCAGTCCATCGTCTGCGCGCGCAAGGCACTGGACTTGCAACCAGATATGCGGGAAGCTTGGGGCGTATTGGGCTTTGCCTATGAAATGCAGGGACAGCTCAGCCAAGCCATCGAATGGTATCAGAAGACAGGCGAGATGGCGTTGTTGGGGCGCGCTTATAAGTCCAATGGAGATTATGAACAAGCGATTGCGTGTGCAACGAAGAGCATTCAGAACGGAGAGGATAGCGCAACCAACTGGCAGACCTTGGGCGTGTCTTATTACAGGCTGGATCAAAATGAGAAAGCCATTGAGTGCCTCAGGAAAGCTGTTGCCATTGAGCCGAGGTACGACGAGGCATGGCGCATTTTAGGATGGGCATATGCGGCGGACGGCCAATATGAACAGGCTGTCGAGGCTTTCACGAAGGCGCTTGAGCTCAGTAACTTGGCGGATGGATGGGAAGGATTGGGGGATGCCTATTTGGGTTTGAAGCAATATGAACAGGCTGCGGAGGCTTATCGAAAGGCACTTGACCTCGATCCGAGCAGTTCACATGGTTGGAACCAACTGGGAGTTTGCTACTCATATCTGGACGACAACGAAAAGGAAATCGAATGTTTCAAGAAAGCCGTTGAACTTAACCCGAACGACCAGACGATCAAGGAAAATCTTGATAGAGCACTCAGCAGGGGATGAACAGAGACTGCGAGGAACAAGCCGGAGCTTGAAAACCGATGGGTGCCCCAAGTGAAAAGGAGAAAGCATATGCCAAACCGGAAATACGATCCCATGATGGGCATGAGCAAGGGAGATGACCTGCCGGAGGGAATCAGTATGGATGAGACAGGGGTTCTTGAGTGGGAGTATGTGCAGAATATGTGGGCGAATCCAGTGCATTTGTATCTCCTGCTGAAAATCTTACTGATTGTAGATACCTGCATTCTGGTGCTTATCTGCATCATAGGGGCAGTTGTTGCTGACATTGAGCCTGGGGACATGCTTTTCGCCTGCGGGCTTATCTATGGTATTTCCCTTGTGCTGTGCCTGCTGGGGGTAGCCTTTGTGAACCTGCTCCACGGTGGCAAGAATTATTATGAGTTCGCCATGGGGGCAGAGGGAGTCATGCATGTTGCCAATCGGAAAACCTTCGGCAGGGTAGCGAAGCTGATGGATGCCGCCGCTGTCATCGGCACCGCCACCGGAGATGCCAATATGGTCGGAGCCAGCATGGCAGGAAGGAGCAACACCTGCACTATGAAGTTTGACGAGGTGAAGAAAATCAATGAGCATCGGAAGAATGATTACATAGAAATCTACGGCGGTCTGTTCAACTACAACCACATTTACGCCTATCCCCATCAGTATGAATTTGTGCTGGGGTATATCAAGGCGCATTGCCGGAATCTGTTGTGAGCACGACTGGATTGTGAGAGAGTGTGCGATGAAATGTCAATGGTTGTGGAACAGTAATGCAAGGCGACAAACCGCAGGCATAGTGGTGCTATGCTGAGGATTTGTCAACGCAGCAGGGGCAGTCAAGACCCATGAAGATGGGCTGAGTGAATTAATCAACACGCCCTAGCCTTATTTTCGTGGTGGGAAAGTTGAGTTCATCATTGCTTGCAAAAAGGGTTTTGGCGGTCGTATGACGAATGGGGGGAAGCAGGAGCTGCCAGAAGTGGGATTTTATTTTAAATCCCTGCTGTATTCACGCAGCCTGGTGATGGCTTCTGACCTGTTCTCCTGCAAGGTGATGCGGCTGAGGTAGTCCCAGAAGGCGGTGGTGATGTCTGATTCGCTGGAGAAAAATGCTATGGTGTCCTTGCCTGCATTGTGCATGAGGACGCCGGTATTTTCCTTTACCATGAGCATGATGATATCCTGGGAGCCTGTGAAGAGGTCAATGCCTGCGTAATAGCGGCGTGAGGAAAAGGGATTGATTTCCGGCCTTGGGGGCAGGATGACATGATAGTTGGGCTGGGTTTCCAGAAGTTCGATGATGGCCTCGATGTGCTGACGGAATTCTTCCACGGTATAGGAAAGCTCCGGCTGTCCCAAAAGATCCCGGAAGGGAATGGGCAGGGAGCCGTCAGTCACCAGCTCGGCATCGGGCAGACAGAGGATTTCTGTTATGTGGCAGCCATGGGCAAGCTGGGAGGAAAAATGAGCCTGGAGCTTCGCTGTTTCCTGCTGAAAGATAGGATGCCTGACGCGTTCGGCGATGTTCTTGTTCACACGCTCCGGCATGGTATAGCGGGAGGGGATGGAACGCAGCATGATGAGGCTGTCCTCTGCCTTGGCGAAGGCGAAGTAGGTGTGCAGGAAATCCTCCACATTGTGGATGCCGAAAATCTTTACCAGCGGGCGGCAGAGGGCAAGATAGTCGAAGTATTCATCCTCCAGTGCATTGACCGCCGCCTTATCCCGGATGAGGATATTTACCATGGCCTTTTTTGTGTCCATGATGGACTGGGACATGAGGGCGGACTGCTTCTGCGCGATGAAAAGGGTGCGGCGAAAGATATTGTCGCGGATGCGCGGGCAGTAGTAGGTCTCGATTTTTCCCGTCATATAGATGGGCACCCACTTCTTGATGGCTTCCACCAGCTCCTCGATATTGCGGCGGATGGTGTGGACAATCTTGATTTTCCCTCCCTGGGCGATGATGGTGGTGAGCAGCTGTGACCAGCGCTTCGTGAAACCGGCATCTTCGTACAGCCATTGCATATTTTCATCGCTGTGGAGCAGGAGGGAGACAGGCGCATGGGATTCGCAAAGCTCCGAGAGGAATTTCTCTACGCCCTGGCGCTTTCCGGCATTGCCGTAAAAGAACTCTGTGGCGTCTTCTGCTCCCTCTGCAGCATTTTTTTGTTTTTTCAAGTCGAGGTCAATATCCAGCATCTGCAGGTCGTATTCGTCCACAGGGGACACAGGCTCGGACAGCCATTTGGCCAGGAGCTGGACTTGCTCCCCAGCCACCTGGGGCCAGGGGGATTCTGGGCAGATCCTCTGTGCCAGGGCGGCCTTTTGGCCGGGCAGTTTGATGTTTTTGGCAAAGAAGGAAGCGAGGGGGTGGATGAGGTCGCGGTTCTGGGGCAGGTTGCGCTTCCCCAGACGCAGGCGGCTGATATAGGATGCGTCAAAGGACAGGGCCTTTCCCAGGGTGTTGTTTTGCGTGCCTGTCAGGCGCATCAGGAAATCCAATTTTTTGGCGATGTTCAAGCTCATGTGGCAACCTCCTTGCTAAATGGTCTTTTTGTTTTATTATACCCTGTTTTTAGCATGAATCAACTGACTTTGTCACAATATTGACAGATTTGTCAATGACAAATCTATCAAGCAACTATACATTTTCAAAATTTTCATGTATGATAAAATTGCCATTGAAATATATCATTTCATAGCGTTTTATATAGTAAATAAATATAATCAAACTATTTAAAATTATTAAAACAATGTTGTAATGAACTTAGCGAACCTACGAGGACTGTACTTTAGAAAGGTTGAGTTGAGAAAAGAGCCTCGTTTCTACGTACTCGAGGAGACATCATCTTTTGGCTCGTAAAAATGTACAAAGTTGGCGCAGGGTATCTCGCTCAGCG
>JAFSWY010000215.1 GCA_017444295.1 Selenomonadaceae bacterium
AAGGTACACTCTTTCTGACAGCCATATTCTTAAAAGATTAGAATTATCTGAGAAATGAATGAGGATTCCATGAAAGCCCTTCAATTCTGGATTCAGGTGTGGTATAATGACCCCATAGTCGCAGGAACTTTTTTTACTTTTTGACTGGATGAAAAGGTGTAGGTTTTCTGACGAGATATTATTCCCGCGCCCATCTGAGAAAGGTGCTATGAGTGATGCCGAGCAGCCTCGCGGCGGCACGGGCTGAGATATCCCCACGGCTCCACTGGTCTCGTAAAGAGTCAAACGCCAAGGGACGCTCCTTGCGTTCCCGACCGAATCTCACGCCCCTGGCCATAGCAGCCTTGATACCCTCCGCCTGACGTTGACGGATGAAGGCTCGCTCCGTCTCTGCCACGTAAGAGAGCAGTTGAAGCACGATGTCCGAGATGACCGTCCCGATGAGGTCTTTGCCCTGCCGAGTATCTAGGATAGGCATATCCAGAATGACGATATTCGCGCCCCGCTCCTTGGTGATGATACGCCACTGTTCCAATATCTCCTTATAGTTTCTACCAAGCCGGTCGATGCTCTTCACGACGAGAACATCCTCCGGCTTTAGTTTTTTCAGGAGCCGTTGATAGACAGGACGGTTGAAGTCCTTGCCCGATTGCTTCTCGACGAATATCTGCCGCTTTGGTATGCCGAACTCCTCTAGGGCGACTCTCTGCCTGTCCTCGTTCTGTTCCCGTGTCGATACCCTGATATAACCGTAAGTCTTTCCCATGATGATATGACCTCCTTCTCTGGATGATTTCTCTTCATAGACTTTATTACCCAAGGGAGAGCGCCAAATGGACATAGGAAAAGCCAGCCTCGTTTCAAGACTGGCCCAAAATTCTTCTATTCCTTTGCCCACTTCAAGAAGGTGTAGTGCGAAACACCCAAGAGCTTTCCCGCCTCACGGCAGTTGATGTCTTTCTTCTTCCACCTCTCATAAACGGACTCAAAATTATCGGGGTGGGGGATAGGGGGGCGCCCGAATCTTATGCCTCGCTGCTTCGCCGCCTCAATGCCCTCCCTCTGGCGTTGATGGATAAATTCACGCTCCTTCTCGGCGACATAGGAGAGTAGCTCCAAGACGATATCCGCGATGACGATTCCCGTAAGGTCACGGCTCTTTCGAGTATCGAGCAGAGGCATGTCAAGGACAACGATTGCCGCCCGCTTTTCCTTCGTGATGAATCTCCACTGCTCAAGAATCTCCGAATAGTTCCTACCTAGCCTATCAATAGATTTCACTACTAGAACATCATCGGTCCGCAGTTTCCTCAAGAGTAGCCGATATTGAGGCCGCTCGAAATCCTTGCCGCTTTGATGGTCGATGAAGATATGCTTCCTCGGTACTCCAAATTCTTCCAGAGCCAAAAGCTGCCGGTCGGCCTTCTGGTCGGTCGTTGATACTCTCGCGTAGCCATAGGTCTTGCTCATGTTCGATTCCTCCTACAATCTTATCCTACCTGAAACTGCCGATAAGATTGTAAGGGAGGGGCGTCAAAAGAAAAAGGACACTGTGCGTGTCCCCCTGTTCAGTCTATAAATTAGACTGGTCGATGAACGGCGGCACTCAAATTGACAAGCGAATTTGTCGAGTGATATAATGACAGTGGGATTTCCCACGAGAGAAAGGAGTCGCCAATGGAAGCAATCAAGAACTACACGACACATGTGGACTCCAAGAAGCGTATTACGTTACGCGGAGCCAGGTTCTCGTACTATCATGTGAAGGAGTACGGCAACGGATGTATACTGTTGGAGCCCAGAGAACTCGCCGTTCCCGCAGAAATCTCTGAGAATACGCTCAAGGACATGGACAAGTCTATCGAGAATTTCAAGGTGGGGGCTGTGTCTGAGCCGATAGACCTGTCTGAATTTGGAGCGTAACACAGTGAAATTCAATATCCGTTTGGGCATTCCCGAAATGTTGGCGCTTTGGTCCAGCCTCCAAGACAAACGGCAAAAGGGGACACTGTCCAAGGAAGAAGCATCTCTATACAAAAAGTGGGGGCAAGCTATGGCACACTTGTCCCAAAATCCGCAGCATCCGGGGCTGCACTCTCACGAGATACCACCTCTTTCCAAGAGATACGGCATGAAAGTGTGGCAATCCTATTTGGAGAACAAGACCAGTTCCGCCATCCGCATGTATTGGGTATACGGCCCGGAAAAACAGGATATCACAGTTATCGGGCTGGAGCCGCATCCGGAGGACAAGAAACATGGTGGATACAACAAAGTGGTGCTGTCAGGGTTGGAATAAAATCGGCATGAACGCTTGGAGCATGAAGAAACGTGCAGAGACCGTGAAAAGTCCTGCACGTTTTTTCTATGACTGAACAGCTTCATCTTTGCGGCCAATATATCGGGCAAACCTCCTGCTGAAGTCATCGCAGATTTCTTCGATATAGTTCACACGCTGCAGTTCGCCTTTCCAATTCGGCGGAATGTTGTTCCAACCGTACGCCAGCCCTGCCAAGCCTCCCGTGATGGCTCCTACCGTATCCGTATCATCGCCGAGGTTCACGGCCATCAATACACATTCGCAGTAGTTGTCGGAGTTCAGGAGACACCAGATGACAGCCTCCAAAGCGTCCACCACGTAGCCGGTACTCTTGATTTCATATTCCCGCGTTTTGGCAAAACGGTCAATATCCCAAAGACGGGAATACGTGTTCATTTCATCGGCAAATTCAGGTTGCTGGCCATATAACCGATACGCCTTGCCGACGCCGGCTCGAATCGCGTCTCGCAGAGAACTGCCTGCCAAAAGCTCTGCCGCAATCAGAACGTAGATGCCACAGGCCATTTGACTGCGAGGATGGGCATGCGTCAGCCTCGATACATTATGGACAATCCCCATATCAGGCCAGGACAAATCGTTGCCGCTTTGCCGGTACAGATACAGAGCCATCGGCGCGATACGCATGAGGGAGCCGTTTCCGTTATCGCTCTCTCCCGTGCCGCCACACTGCAAGGGTTCTGTCCTCGGTATGAGTTTCGAGTCCGGTGCGTAGGACAGTAACGCGTGTCTGGTGGCGATACCGATATCAAAGACCGTATACGTTGCCGTAAATTCACCGTCCTTCATCCAACGGACGAAATTGCTCATGATATCATCGTAGTCAACGGTGCCCATGCGGGCAAGACTTTCAAGCAGGCAGAGTGTCATGCTCGTATCATCCGACCATGTACCGGGTGGGACAGGATGCGTCCCGTAGCCGCGCATGTCGATGACGGGATCTTCCTCCAGTCTGTGTCGCGCCTGAAACTCTACCGGTACGCCAAGGGCGTCTCCGATGGCGTGTCCTATGATTAGGGCTTTGACCTTGTCCTGTACGATAGCCACTGCAGCACCTCCCGATATGATAAACTCTCGTAAAAATAGATTCTATAGATGATTCCGGATTTCCTGCCAACATGCTTAACAGTTGAGATTTCACTTGAGGGATCAAATTGAGCAAAAAACATCCGCGGCATTCTCTCCTGCGAGAGCGGCGAAATGTTCCTGCAGTTTTTCCGGCAATATTTGAACCAACTGTTCTCTTCGTATCTGTCCCCTGCAAAGAATCCGGCTGTCCCCGATGATTTTCTGCTCAATCACATCTCCGGCAGTTTCGTGAACATGATACAGTGGTGGATACGGAGCGGTGCGAAGGAAACGCCGGAAGAACTGGCGGCATATTTTGATACCGTCACGCGCCCGGTGCTGGCAGGGCAGGGAGAGATTTAGCTTCCCTTTTTCAAGAGAAATGATTTTCGCGGAATACAAACAACATAAAAGATAGCCCATTGCAGGCAAAAAGAAGCCCAACCTCTGTAAAAACAAGAGATTGGGCTGTTTTTACTGCTTCGCGCGGAGTTTACTTGAATTCCACGAACTCGTCAATGCGCGCGCCGCCCTTGATCATGGGCTCGACAAAGCTGCGCCAGACATTGAGGACAATCACCCGTGGATGATCGGTATCGGCAAGCGCCTTTTGCAGGGCGTTTGCAAACTCTTCCTGGGTAGAAACCGCTTCGGCTTTGATGCCGAAACTGCCCGCATAAGCGACGTAATCCATGGAATAATCGAATTCGCAGGCGATATAGCGCTCGTCGTACATGACCTTCTGCAGCTGGCGGATCATGCCAAGGCTGGTATTGTTCACAATGAGGGAAATGACCGGCAGACCGAGCCTTGCCATGGTATAGTATTCATTGCCTGTCATCTTGATGCCGCCGTCACCCGCCACATGGATGACCCTGCGCGATGTCCCGTAGGCAAGCTGCGCTCCCATGGCCGCCGGCAGCCCGAAGCCCATCGTGCCAAGTCCTCCGGAGGTCAGCCATGTGCGCGGTTCCTCAATCCGAAGATGCAATGCCGCCCACATCTGATGCTGTCCCACGTCCGTTGCAAAGGCATAGGGTTTTCCCGCCGTCGATTTCGCGATCTGATGCATCGCCCAGGGAACTGTCAGCCGTTCCACCTGATAGTCGTAGTCATATTCCTCTTCCCATGAGCCAATGGCAGCCCACCATTCCGCTCGGTCGCCGGCCGCTTCGTGACGCATGAGCAGCCCGAGAATGACCTTCATATCCCCCGCCAGGCCCAGGCTGTTCCCCACATTCTTGTCAATTTCCGCCGGGTCGATGTCGATGTGGATGAACTTCGTCCCTTTCGTGTATTTGCTGAGGTTCCCCGTCTGACGATCGCCAAAGCGGCTGCCGATGGCAATGACCAGATCCGCCGCGGCAATCGCGTGATTCGCGGCCTTTTGCCCATGCATGCCGGCAAAGCCGAGATTTTGCGGATGGGAGCGCGGCACAGCGCCCAGCCCCATGAGGGTATGCACCACGGGCAGATGGTATTTCTCGATAAATGCCGTGATTTCCTTCGAGGCCCCTGCGGAAACTGCCCCGCCGCCCACAATGACAACCGGGCGTTCCGCCTTTGCGATTTCCTCCGCCGCCTCAGCCGCACAGATCAGGAAGTCGGGATCCGGTTTTCCGCGTCTTTTTTCTTCGTTCCGCTGCGGCTCATAGTCCACCTCGGCAAAGAAGATATCCCTTGGAATATCCACCAGAACAGGCCCGGGGCGTCCCTTCCCCGCAATCTCGAAGGCCTCCCGCAGGGATGGGACCAGCTTTCTCGCGTCTTTGACTTTGTAGTTGTGCTTCGTGATGGGCATGGTCATGTCCATGATGTCGATTTCCTGAAACGCATCACGTCCCAGAAGGGCTGTATCCACCTGCCCCGTGATGGCCACGACGGGAATGGAATCCATGAAAGCCGTCGCAAGCCCTGTCACCAGATTCGTCGCCCCCGGCCCCGATGTCGCCATGCAGACCCCCACTTTGCCGGTGGCACGCGCGTAGCCGTCCGCCGCATGAGCCGCATTCTGCTCATGGGTGACCAGTACCTGCCGGATATCCTTCTCATCATAAAGCGCATCATAAAGCGGCAGGATCATGCCGCCCGGATAGCCAAAAATCGTATCAATGCCCTGTTCCTTGAGGCAATTCACAACCGCCTGCGCGCCCTTCATAACATCACTCTCCCAAGATGCAGGAATTCAAATCCGTTCACAAATGACTTTGGTCATCTCATCCGTCCGTGTCTTTTGGAATCCTTCCTTCCAGATATCCGCCGTGCGGAAGCCGTCCTGCAGGGCCTTGTCCACGGCCGCCTCGATAGCCTTCGCCGCTTCTTCCTCATGCAGGGAATAGCGCAGGAGCATGGCCGCGGAAAGGATCGTGCCCATTGGATTCGCAATGCCCTTGCCCGCAATATCCGGCGCGGAGCCATGAATCGGCTCATAAAGGCTCGTAAGCTCGCCAATGCTGGCGGAGGGCATGAGCCCGATGGAGCCGCCGATGACCGCCGCCTCGTCGCTCAGGATATCCCCGAACAGATTGCCCGTGACAATAACATCGAACTGCGTCGGACGCACGGCAAGCTGCATCGCGCAGTTGTCCACGTAGAGATGGTTGATCTCCACATCCTTATGATCTCCCGCCAGTTTCGTCACCGTTCTTCTCCACAGGCGGGACGTTGCAAGCAC
>JAFSWY010000216.1 GCA_017444295.1 Selenomonadaceae bacterium
CGACATGGTCCTGCTGGACTACCTCAAGAAGGTGGACCCCACGAAGAACAACTTCATCGTGCTCCACATCATGGGCAGCCACATCTACTACAACAACCGTTACCCCTCCGACTTCATGAAATGGAAGACCGAGGACGGCACGGGCATGGCAACAGCCGTCTCCTCCTATGCCAACAGCATCCTTTACACGGACTTCTTCCTGTCCCAGGTCTTTAACTACGCCAGGGAGCATCTGAACCTGCAGGCCATGCTCTATTTCTCCGACCATGGGGAGAACCTCGTCATCTCCCACAATCCCGACGTGTTCAGCTTCGATATGGTGCGCGTCCCCATGTTTGTCTATCTCTCGCCGGAATACCAGGAGGCGCTGCCGGAGCAGTCTGCCATCCTCCGCCAGAGGCATGGGCGCTACTTCACCAACGACATGCTCTACGATACCGTCTGCGGGCTCCTGAACGCCCCTTCCCATCGCTATGAGGCGCAGCAGGATTTCACTTCCCCGGACTACGGCTTCACGCGGGAAACCCTCACCACCATGCTCGGGCAGCACCAATTGGACGAGGACCCCGACGGACCGCCCGAAAGTTTCTTTTAACCCATCCAAAACAAGGACTTTATGAAAACACGTCGAATAATTAAAGTAGATTATATGGATATTAGGGGGATGTTTCATGATCAGGATGGGAAAAGGACAAGCGGAATGTCTGGAACAATCATTGGAAGAAGCCGTACAATCCGTGAAAGCTCCACAATTTCTCCTCTTTTTCAGCAAGTTCGGCACGCTGGAAGAGGCGGCCGCTTTCCTGGCAGCCCGTTTCCCGAATATCCCATCCATAGGTTTTTGCAGCATCAGCGTGGTGCATGATGACCTGGTGGACAATCCGGATATCCTCATCCTCTCCTTTGAGGAGGAATACCGCATCGCCTGCGGGTTGATCAAGGACCTTAACGAATGCCCCGTGCAGCACATCTACCAATTCCAAAAGGATGTGGAGTCCCTCAACGCAGGCGACGAGGACACTGTATGCTTCGAGTGCTGCACCGGCAATGAGGAAATGCTCGTCACAACCCTCAATGCCGTTCTGGACAAGCACCATATCCCCTTGATCGGCACCTCGGTCTACGAAGGCACGGAGCGCATTGGAAAGACCCAGGTGGCCTTTTGCGGTGAGATCTGCAAAGATGCCTGTGCCTATGCCCTGATCCGCTGCAAGAATGGAAAGGTCCGCACCTATTACGAGAACATCTACATGCGCACTGAGCTCACCTTCCATCAGGTGACCAAGGCAGACCCGGACAGCCGCAGCATCATCGAGATCGACGGCCGGCCCGCCGCAGATGTCTACTCCGATATCGTTCAGGTACCCCGAAACGAGATCATCTCCATCAGCCAGCGATACCCCTTAGGACGCGTCATCGGCTCCCGGGTCTTCGTGGCGGGCATCAGCAATGTGCTGGAGGATGGCACCCTCGTCTGCTACAAGCGCATCAATCCCAACGATGCCATCTGCTTTATGGACTATGGGCGCTACCGCGAGGTTGCATCTGAAACCATCGAGCGCATCCGGAAGGAAAACGATGACATTTATTTCACCCTGACCGGCGAATGCATCTTCCGCTACTGGCTCTACAAGAACGAGAATTTCCAGGAAAATCATGCGCAGAACATGAGTCTTCTCGGAAGCCACGCGGGCATGTACTGCGGCGGGGAACAGTACCACCATCAGCACATCAACCAGGGAATGGTGATCGCTGTGTTCAGCCACGACCAGGAAAGGAGGAGTTCCAATGGATGAGCAGGAAAAAGACGGCGCAAGCGGATTTGCCCGCAGGAGCAGCGACCAGATGACCCCCGAGGAGAAAATCTTTCCCCTGCGCTTCATCATCGACTACGTTCTGGAAAAAAAGAACCTGCTGCTGGCACTGGAAGGGACCTCCCTCCACCAGGCGCTGCTCATCCAGTCCATCTCGGAAGACATCCTCCGCCGGGGAAAGAAGCTCTACAAGGACCCCGGAAACATGTCGGAAGAAGAGCGCCAGATGTACGACCTCCTGGCAAAACAACAGGAAATGATCCATCAATTGACCGTGGAACTCACGGAAAAAGGCATGGCCTTCGAGGACATGGACAACATGATCCGGCAGGCGCAGCCCTTCATTATGCGGCTTCTGTTCCGGGACAGCTTGACCGACACCTACAACCGCTATTTCTTCATCAGCCGCAGCAAGGAGCTCCTGGAACAGGCAAAACCGGGCATCGGCTTCTCCCTGGCATTCCTCGACATCGACAACTTCAAACGGTGCAACGATGTCTACGGGCATGAATTCGGCGACGAAGCCCTCAAATATCTCTGCCGGACAGTCAACCATCGCCTGCAACGGCATGCCCTGAAGCAGACCTTCTTTGTCCGCATGGGCGGCGACGAGTTCATCCTCATCAGCAATGAGCTTGCCTTCTCCGACTTCCTCCGGCTGCTCGACGGAATGCAAAAGAATATTTCCTCCGGCACCATCCATTGGGAGGACACGACGGGAACCATCACGGTGAGCATCGGCGCGGCAAACACGGCCGTCAGCAACCTCAAAACGCCATGGGATGCCTATCGCCTGGCGGACGAGCGGCTCTACGAGGCAAAACACCGTGGAAAGAACCGGATTGTCAGCGAATGACCCCGCTCCCGTCGAATTCCGGCACATACTCCTCGGAGGCCGCCCGCCGTTCCTGCACATAGCATTGCGTGATCCCAAGGGCAAGGGCATGCTCCACCACTGACTCGTACTCAAAGGTGGTGAGCCGACGGTCCAGGCTTCCATGTTCTTTCCCGTGATGCATGGGCGTATACTGGCTCATGAGGCTGATATGGATGTCGTTCCCGAATTCCTGCCAAAGCCAGTCCAGAAGCTCCATGCTCTCATGACGGCAGCCCGGCAGGACGAGATGGCGCACGAGAACGCCTTTCCTCATGCGGCCTTCCCCATCCATCACGGCAGGGCCTGTCTGCTGCACCATCCGACGAAGGGCCTCGCTTGCCACCAAAAAATAATCCGGCGCCTGGGAATATTCCCGGGCGCTTTTCTCATGCCTGTATTTGAGATCCGGCAGGAAGATGTCCACATACCCCTGCAAGGCATCAATCGTCTCCAGTGTCTCATAGCCACTGGAATTGTAGACCACGGGCAGGGAGAATCCCCTTTCCCTTGCCAGATCCAGTCCGTGAAGAATCTGAGGAACATAATGGGTGGGCGTCACGAGGTCAAGGGTCGCGGCACCCCTTTCCTGTTGCTCCAGAAAAATCTCCGCCAGACGCTCGTCGCTGACCTCGATGCCCTTCCCTCCATGGCTGATTTCATGGTTCTGGCAATAGCAGCAGCGCAGGCTGCAATGGGAGAAGAACACCGTCC
>JAFSWY010000217.1 GCA_017444295.1 Selenomonadaceae bacterium
ATACCTCAAGCAGGTCTTCAAGCGTAACGTGGATACGGAACTGCCGGGTGTCCACTTTGATCTGGAAGCGGGGGACAACGCGGCTCAGATGTGCACCACGCTGGCCAAGGAAATCACGGGGTTCACCAGTACCGTCAAGGATAATATCAACAAGAAGAGCTTTGGGTTCGTGTTCTCCTCGGAGAATGTCACCTTCAACGGCCAGCCCATTACCAACATTATGGTCTACAAGGCGCGGAACCTCCTCTACGATGAGGAACTGGGGGTCTACGAGCCGATTTTCAAGACTCAGGTGACCACCTATATCCAGCGCATCATGCGCAACCTCACGGGAGACTTCAAGCAGGATCGGGTCGTGAGGTTCTTCAGCTCCAATCCCGAGAGCCAGAAGAGCAAATGGCTAGCCAAGAGGGAGTGCGTCAATGCCATCCTTTCCAACGGCGATGACCTTAATTACGCCATCGACGAGGCCAACGGCATCTGCGACATGGGCATCGTCTTCAACGGCAACGTGAAGAATCTGGAGATTGCCATTGTCCGCACGACTTCCTCCACCCACGTTTGATATACTTCTTCAAAAAAAATGAATATAAGATGTAACATTTTCCAATTTCCGGGGTATAAAGGACAGAGGAGAAATTGGTGTACTGCCGCAGATTGGCGAATGAAAAGAGAAAGGATGATAGGGAATGGCATTTAATATTAAAGTCGGGGATGTGCAGTTCGGCGCCGCCTCGATTACAGCACTGCAGTTCGTGTCCAACACTCCGAACGGCAGGGAAGAGGTAGGGGACAACAATGACGGTTTGAAGCTCGGCGAATTCAACTACAAAGTGAAGCCCGGGGGAGGCAATGCGCGATCCTCGGATTTCGGCCAGGGTGTCAAGGTCTGGGGGAGAATCAATTTCAGCGGAGCCGGCGAATCTTGGGAGGACAAGACGGTGAAGCTGGCGGAATGGGCTCTCCTGCCCTCGGATTCGAAGGATGCATATAAGAAAGTGATCGCCATGGTCATGGATGGAGGGCATGTGGTTCGCCAATACACCTATGACAAGGCCTTCGTGGTGGAATACAGCGAGGAACTGGATGACGAGGCAGGTATGGGGCGCTTCTACCTCCATATCCGTCAGAAGAAGGACTGGAACGGGTCGGTGCAGGCGCAGGGCGGTTACGCCTTCAAGGGTACGACCAGCTGATGGCAGGAGACGGTATGCGCGGATAGCGTTTATGATAGTTCCTGAGTTTGGAGGTAGAGATATATGTCGTTTCATGTAAAGATTGAGCCCTTCGGCGGAGACGCGGTCGAGCTTGAGCCGGAGAGCACGAAAAAGGTGACCTTCCGAACGGACATCCCCTTGGACAGCAACGCAAGGACCAAGGACGTGGGTGTTACGGTAATCATCAGTGGCAAGATCCTGTCGAATGCGGCGGATCCGGGAACCGCGGCGGACAAGACGATATCCCTCGCGCAGTGGGCCCAGGAGGGGGATTATAAGCAGAGCGCCTATCGCAAGCTGACCATCGAGGTGGATGCCAACGGCATGGTCACGCGGAAGTATGAGCTGTCGGATGTCTTCGTGGTGGATTACTTCGAGAATTTCGACAACCAGCAGGGCGCAGGCGAATATACCTTGGTGCTCAATCAGAGGAAGAACAAGCTGAAGGATGTCAAGGTGACCGGCGGCTTCGATATGGGGTAACGGTCCGGCGGAACAGCGCAAAGGGAAAGGCTTTTGGGGCCTTTCCCTTTGGGTGTTTCCTTAGGCGATCAGACAGAAGAGGGTACGATGGCAAATTATTATGAAATATTAGAGGTAGCGCCGACTGCTGCCAAGAAGGAAATCAAGAAATCATATTACCGCCTGTCGAAGCAGTATCACCCCGACCACAACCCGGGGGATGCGGCGGCTGAGGAAAAGTTCAAGGCCGTGGGCAAGGCGTACAGCGTCCTCTCCGATGATGCCAAGCGAAAAGAGTATGACGAGCAGCTCGCGGCGGGCTCTGCTCCACAGCCGGGCACCGGGGGTGGAAGGCAAGGAACTGCGCAGGGCAAAGGCCCTGCGGTACAGAGACCGAAACCCAGAACACCGGGTGCCTCAGCGCAGGGAATCGATTTGCAGCACATGCAGGAGAGCTTTGCGGCTTTTTGGGGCTATGACCCGAAGACGAAGGAAATCACGGATGAGAGCAAGCTCAATACCTATGTGGAGAAAGAACGGAAGAAGAATCCCTTGGACATGTCCGGCATGTTCGAGAAATTCATGGGGTTCAAATAGTACAAACAGCGCAGATAGGGTGATCGCATGGATCGAAAACAGTTGTACACTGCCGGGATCGGTATCCTGAGCGTGTTGTTCTCCTTGGCGGTTTTCCGCAGTTCCCTGCCGGATACGGGGAGATTCTTCCTCGGCGTGGCCGGTGTGGGCATTTTTCTGTGGGCGGTGACCATACTGTTCACCGAGTGGAGGGCCGGCCGTCGGGAAGGTTGGATGGATGATCTGTTGGCGCGGGCCGGCCGGGCTTCCGGAAAACGGGCGAATCAACTGGAATGGTTGAATGAGGATGGTTCCGTGATCCGGACCTGGGAACTTTATCAAAAAGTCAGCGCGCTCATCGGCAGAGACTACAAGGAGAATCGTGTGGATATCGACCTTGGGCAGAGTGAGTATGCCACCATGGTGGATGTGCATCATGCCGTACTCAATTATGCCGATGGCGACTGGTATGTGGAAGATCTGGGAAGCAGGAACGGCGTTTCCGTGAAAAAGGCGGCGGATGGGCGGAAGTACAAGATCAGCTCCGAGCGCCCCTGCAAATTGCAGATGGGAGACGAGATTCTCATCGGCATGTGCCGTTTGAGGCTGCAATAAGACATAGAAGGGATGATAGAATGAGCGGATTGATACGCTGCCAAAATGGGCATCTGTTCAGTTCCAGACGCTATGGAACCATCTGCCCGTATTGCAATATAGAGACCGCAACGCGGGAGAAACAGGAAGTGCCCCAGGAAGATGTAGACGAGGCTCTTTTTATGACCGCAGTCCAGCCTGTCTGCGGCTGGATCGTCTGCATCGAGGGCCCTCGGCAGGGCAAGGACTACAGGATATGCGAGGGCAAGAATTTTGTGGGACGTGCGGATGACATGGATATCCAGATCCTGGGCGACAACAAGATCACCCGCAGAAATCATGCAATCATCGTCTATGACCCGAAGAAGCATGAAACGGTGCTCCTGCCCGGCGATTCCAACGGCATTGTCTACCATAACGATAATGCGGTCTATGTTCCCGTGACACTCAGCGTCTACGACGTCATTGAGATCGGGGCCAGCAAATTCCTGTTTATTCCCTTTTGCGGCGAGCATTTCCGCTGGGAGGACAATCCCGACAGCGCAAAGCCGGCCAAGGAAGGATTGCAGATACAGAAGGGGTAGCCCATGAACGCGATCATTTTGCTCGGGGGGCTCATTCTTTTCCTTTTCGTATTCCGCAGTCTTGAGCCGAAGCGCAGAATGCGAAGAAAGAATCCTATCGGGAGCGCCGCGACCATCGGAGCACGCGAGATCCAGCAGGATCATTCCGGCAGCGCACTGGGAGATGAAGGCGCGCTCATGGTGCTGGCGGATGGCATGGGCCGGGGGGAAGGCGGAAAAATCGCGGCGCGTGTCGCCGTGGAAGTTTTTTTGGATCTTTACCATGAGTATCAGGCATTTGACAAGCCTCAGTATTATTTCCGAAGGGCGTTCAACCTTGCCAACCACAGAATACTGACGATTTTGGAAGAGCGGCGGGGGATGGCCTCCGCTGCGGTTGCCATGGTGCGGGACGACGTTCTTTACTATGCTTTGGTGGGCAGCGTGCAGGTAGCTGTCTACCGGAAAGGCGACCTGATCCCGGTGACTGAGGGGCAGACCATCGATGTTCTTGCGCGCCACCGCTATGAGGAAGGCCGGCTCAGCAAACAGACGGCGATTCGTCTCATGGAGCAGCAGCGGCTCTACAATATCCTCGGCACGGAAGAATTCCGCGACATTGAGTTTTTCAGCAAGCCGTTGACACTCTATGACGATGATATCGTCCTCCTGATGACCGACGGCGTATCTCATGCACTCAAGTGGGTGGACATCGAGAAGGCGCTGGAGCAGGGCGGAACGCCGGAGGAGATGGCGCATCGTATCATTGAAGCCGTGGACGGGAGTACGGTAGAGGACAAAGACAATGCCAGCGTGCTGCTCTACATGAATTAAGACGCAGGGGTCTTTCGCGGCGTCTTGCGAAGAATCCGAAATCGAGGTATCCAATGTGAAAAAGTCCAACAGTGAATTCAGGGCAGCTTTTGTGTCCGAGGCAGGGGGCGAGCTTGCCAATAATGATTACTTTGCCTATGTGGAACTGGATGACTATGCTTGCTACGTACTGGCATCGGGCATCACGGATTTCCGTTCCACAGAGGCAGCGAAACTCGCTGTGGAGCATTTCATCCTGAGTTTTCAGGAAAATCCGAGCATGGGCACGAAGACTCTGGGAAGATACATGGAGGAGACGAACCAGAGGCTTCAGCAGACGGCGGGCACGCAGCAGAAACTCAAAGCGTCCATCATCGCCGTGGTCACGGACTATGAGAATGTGCGCTACGTGGAGGCGGGAAACGTTCGTCTGAGGATGTATCGGAACGGGCGGGTGCTCACGAACTCCTCTGATATGTCCCTGGCGCAGAATCTTGTGGATCGGAGACAGGCCGATACCGTGCTGGACAAGCACGAGGAACGTCATAATCTTTACTCCTATCTTGGGAAACGCGAATTCTTCCGCCCTTATGTTTCCCTTAATATACCGTTGCAGGACGGGGATATTCTTGCGCTTTACAGCAGCGGATTCTGGGAGCATGTCGATGCGTTGGAGATCGATGAGGTTTTCCACGAGGCAACGAATGAACCAAAGGCATCGCTGGACAATCTGGAGGACCTGCTTCTGGCGCGCCAGCCCCAGGGGCTCAAGAGCTATACCGTCGCGGCGATCTTCGTCAACAAATGCTATCGGGATCCTGAGCGGGAGCGGAAAAGGAAGAGAAAGATCAAAATCGCAATTATTGTGTTGGTTATTCTTCTGATCGTAGGACTGATCGCCTTCTTCCTTCACCGCTATTATCAGGGAAAACTTGCAGATCTCAAAAAGACAGAGACGGAGACCGTCGAGTTCATGCGTGGGGACAATTATCTCCGCGCACAAGCAAGCTGCCAGTCGGCATTGGAGCAGGCCAAGGCTCTGAAAGAGAGCGAAGACGAGGAGCGCATGCGCAACTATCTCATGGTGATCGATGGCATTCTGGCCGCGGACAAGGCACTGGCAGAAAAGGACTATGTCACGGCCTATGACACTTACGTGACCGCGCGGGAGAACTCCAAAAAGGCTGATCTCATGGGCATGGGCTATATCGAGAGCCATATCGTCCAGGCAGAACAGTTCCTCTATGTGGGAGATTTGATCGCACTCGGCAATCGTGCGCTGGACGCAGGGGAAATCGAGCGGGCAGAGGATGCATTTTACAAAGCAAGGGACAAAGCAGCCGTCATCCACGACGATAAAGGGCGGCAGGATGCCATAGCTGCCCTGGAAAAAATCTATGACGAAAAGGCGAAGCAGAAGTCCGAAGGCGAGGAGAAGATCAAGAAGAATACGGAGGCCGCTGTTGCCGATGCCATGAAGAAGGGCGACGACATGATGGCGAAGGGCGATGTGGCAGGGGCGGAAAAAGCCTATCTGGAGGCTCGAGCCATTGCCAACGCGGGGGGCGACAGGAACAGCCGCGCAGACGCGATGAAGTCCCTGGAGCAGGTGCATCAGGCCAAGGCGGAAAAGGCGGCGGCGGACGCGAAGGTTGTTGACGCGAAGAATCAGCAGTATGCCATTGCCGCATCTTCCGCAGAAAAGGGTGACAGCGCCTTTGCCTCAGGGGATTATATCAGCGCCCAGGTCTACTACCAGAACGCCATGGACAAATTCACGGCATTGGGCGAGACCGGTCTGGCAGAACAGATGAAGAAAAAACTCGACCTCGCCGTCCAAAAGCAGGCCGCCAGCACCAAAAGCCAGGTCGACGCACAGAATATGGAGACGAAAGCCAAAGAACTTTATACAGCCGGGGACTATGCCGGAGCAAAGCAGGCGGCGATCTCTGCCAAGCAGATGTATGCGGCTCTCGGGAATCAGGCCAAGGTGGATGAGATGAACACGTTGATCAGCCAAATCGACATTGATGCGGTGATCGACAAGAATTTACACTAGGGGGAAGACGATATGGAGAAGCAGCTGGGGTATGTGTTGAACAGAAACGGACTCTCCAGCGATGCGAATGGACAGACGAAGCGCTATTTCCGTCGGGACCTGGAGCGCATGACTGTCTATCAGCTCAGGGAGATTGCGCAGCGCGAGCGTATCATCCAAGGAATCGTGAACCCCTTAGACAAGGAGCTTCTGGTGGAGGTTATTCTGCGGTATCGGGGCGCGGAAACGTCGTTTCTCATTTGCGAGTACAGCGCCGAGGACTATGAGATCCTGGAGGAGGCATTTCGTCATATCAGCTTTCCGGAGCTGAAGGACGTTCGTCTCGAATGCAGTGCGCGTATTACGGTCTATCAGGGACTGTCGGTAGATTACTACGATAATATCACCATCAATTACTGTCCGGAATTCAGTGAGACGAATGCCTTTCTGGTGGACAGCGAGAAGAATTTGTGTGCGGTATTCAATGTAGAGCCGAAAGGGGAGGACAGGAGCCGTTTGTATCTCAGGAAAGCGGCGGAATTTCCCTGCTGTGAGGCATCCGTCAAGCGCTATACCCTCCTCTTTTTTGACCGGAGGCATTCGGAGCTGTTTTTCCGTTTTTATCACGGACAGATCCCTGCCCTGCCGGCGAAGATTCCCGCCACGTATGTGCAGCTGATGGATTTCCATGTGCTGGAGCCGGAGGTGCTCAAGATGCCGGTGGCCATCGACTTTGGTTCTTCCAACACCGTGGCGGGCGTATTGAATCTGGGCAGCACAGGCAAGGGAGGTCAGGGATTGTATCATGACAGTGTACGCTATGCAATCTTCTATGACCCCCAAAAGGGCTTTCGTGAGACCAATATGGTGCCGAGCCTCATCGGAGTGCTTTCCTTGGATGACCCGCTCCATCCGGAGTACTGCTTCGGCTATGAGGCGCGGGATCTGGCAGTCTCCGGCTATCTGGACGAGGGATTCTGCCTTTTCTATGACATTAAGCGATGGGTCACGGATTGTGAGAAAGAAGAGGAACTGATCGACAAATTCGGACGACGGGTGTTTGTCAAGCGGAAGGACATTCTGAGGGAATTCTTCCTCTACATCATTCGTGCTCTGGAGAATCGCATTAAGTACAAGGTGCGCAATGTCCATCTTTCCTGTCCTGTCAAGCAAAAACACAAATTTCAAAGGCTCTTTCAGGAAATCCTGCCGGAATATGCCATCGAGCGGCAGGACATGATAGATGAGGGAGTATCCGTCCTCTACAATACCATCAGCGAGATGATAGAAAATCGCACCGTGCCGAAAAATCAGAATGTGAGTGCCCTGATCATTGACTGCGGCGGCGGGACGATGGATATTTCCTCCTGCGTCTTCCGGGTGGAAGATCGGCGAGTAGCCTATAAGATTGACATCGAGACCAGCTATGAGAATGGCAGCACGGATTTTGGCGGGAACAATCTGACCTACCGCATTTTCCAGATGCTGAAGCTGCACATCGTGGAGGCTCTTGGCAGCCAGTACACGGATCGTGCGAATCGCAGGGAATGGGAGGCCAAAAGGGAATTCTACGGGCAGCAGCCCGCCTTTGATGAACTGGATTGGAGCATTGCTGCGGCCATCCCGTCCGTGCAGAGTCTTTTGGAAGATTTTGACCGGGAGGTCTTCCGCATTGTGGATGAAAACGGTACGGCTCCCATCTATCGGAAGTTCGAAGAGGCTTATGCCAAGGCAGAGGAAATCCTGCCGACACGGTTCAAGGACTGGGAAACCAAGACGCGAAACGACTACTTCCGTGTGAGAAAAAATTTTTACTTCCTGTTTCATTGCGCGGAGGAAATCAAGAAACAGTTTTTCGAGAGCAATTTTGTCCTCAAGGTGCTTCTGGCGGCCGTCGGCAGTTACGGAGCCGGGGAATGGAAAGAGTTTTGCCGGCATGTGCGACAAACGGACAATACGGTGGTTCTTCCCATGGACAAGTGGAAGCTTGCGGTGAAAAATGCCAGAGGGCTGACGGCTGTTCACGATATGCCGGATCTGTCTCTCACGTTCCATGAGGTCCATCTTTTGCTGAACCCCGATATCTATGGGGCGGTACACCGGTTCGTGGATCCCCTCTATGAGAGCGGGGAACTGGAGGAATTCAGCATTATCAAGCTCAGCGGGCAGTCCTGCAAGATCGACCTGTTCCGTACTGCGCTGAAGGAGTTTGTGCCGGGCAAGGTCATCAAGTCTCGCAGAGATGTGCGGAAGGAGGATGGCGAAGCGTATTCTGACGGCACGGAGCTGAAGATGTCCTGCATCGACGGCGTGCTCAAGTATCTGCGGGACAAAAAATTCGGTTATGCCGATGTCACGATCCGGAACCGTGAGCCGAACCTTCCGTACGTTCTGACGGGCTTTACCCATAACGGTCAGGAGATTGCGATGATTGACGGTTCCAAAGGGATCCATCACGGAGTCCTTTCACGCAATATGGATGATCTGACACTGACGCTTTATCTCAAGGATGACCAAGGGGAGCGGCGTCACGAGTTTGCATACTACTGCACATTGGAAGAGTTCGAGCCCAAACGGCAGGAAGAAATCGAGGCACTTTACGGGGAGAACATTCCTCAGGACGATACGGATAATATCGTGGACAGGGAGGTAAAGTTCTTCGTCTGGGCAGATTCCATGGAGTGGGGCTTTTTGGTGGCTCCCATCTATCGCGACGGAGAGACGCTTCGCATGGGCAGGGAGCAGTTCTTCAGCTTCGAGGATGATCTGTGGGTCAAGAATTTCTTTGACGGTACAAATTAAGGTGAGATTATGGTGCGGATGGCGAAGATATTTTGCGTTTGTTTTCTGGCCGTGAGCCTTCTGCTTCCGGTGCCTCATGCGTCTGCAAAAGCAAAGGACGTCGTCAGCGATATCATGAAGATCGCGGGGGCGGGACTCCTGATCAAGGCACTTACTCCGATCCTCGGGCCAATCCTCGGCCTCGCCCCGGCGAAGACGAAAGAGCAGAAGGAGCAGGAGAAAAAGGAAAAGAAAGAAAAAAAGGAAGACAAGGAGATGGAAAAGGCCGCCAAGGAGGCCATGAAGCAGGAGAAAGCGGAGAATGCCATTGAGAATCCCGAGACACATATCAGCAAGGTGAACAAATGGGCGGAGGCCGGAGATGCCCAGGCGCAGTGCATCATGTGCTATGCCTATCTTACGGGGCAGCGCGTTCCCCAGGATCTCAACATGGCAATCGTTTGGCAGAACCGTGCGGCTGCCCAGAACCTCTCTCTGGTGAAGAACTTCCTTCCCTTGGAATATGGGAGAAGTGTCATACCATTGGAACGTCTTTTTGCCATTGCGGGGCGTCGTTCGCATATCGGCCAGTATGTGGAGCGGAATGTGAAGGATGCCGTGCGGTGGAGCCAGCTTGGAGCGGATGAGAAGGATACGGTGGCGATAGCCTATATCGCCTCCGCTTATTATACGGGAAGGGGAATCCCACAGGATCTCAAGAAAGCGGTGGAGATCGCCAGCACAGCAGATCACGATCCATTGGCGCTTCATGTGCTCATAGATGCTTACCAATTCGGCAAGGGTGTGGAACGGGATACCAAGAAGAGCGAGAGGTATGCCAGATATCTGAAGACCGTCGTGGAAAAGAAGCAGCAAAAAGAGAGGGACAAGACGTTCAAGAAGTATGAGAAGGAGATAAAGGCGGGCGATCTGTATGGGATTATTCGATAATGCCTTCGATATCGATGGATATGTCAGGAAGCGCCTGATGGAGATGGATGAACTCAAGAACAGGGAA
>JAFSWY010000218.1 GCA_017444295.1 Selenomonadaceae bacterium
ACTACAACGTGATCTATATCGAGAACCCGCGGCCCGCAGGCCCCAACGGCTCCTGCGGCTGCTCCGAGTGCTTCCAGTCCTCCGGCCACATGGCAGTCATCAACGCCATCAAGAATGCCTGCGGCGTCCGCATCTACCAACTGCCCGCCACTCCCGACAAGGTGAAGAAGGCCCTGGAAGACAAGGCTGCCGGCAAGGAAGAGAAGCCCGAATTCTGGTTCCTCGGCTCCGATATGGACGACGAGCTGGAGTACATCAAGGCCAACCCCATCTGATCGGACAGCTTTGATCGGGAATCCGTAAACGCTAAAAGAGAGGCTCCGGCATTCTGCCGGGGCCTCTCTCTTATGGGAAATAGTGCTTGCAATCGCGGGGAAGTTATTGTAATATGTTAATCACATGCCGGCGTGATGGAATTGGCAGACATGTTGGACTCAAAATTATGTTCGCCTCATGCCGTCCGAACTTTGAAAGCCTTTGAAATACAAGGTTTTCCGGAAACGAAAAATCCTCAAAAACCGGCACCGACCTCCAAATCGACCTCCAAACCTCAAATCGCGTTCAAAGCCTTGTCCCGCAAGCATTTATGCCGGCGTGATGGAATTGGCAGACGTGTTGGACTCAAAATCCAATGGGCTAATCACCCGTGCGGGTTCGACCCCCGCCGCCGGCACCATCCGAAAGTCCCGAAAGCCTTGATTTTACTGGGTTTTCGGGACTTTTTCCTTGTCTTTTTCGGGGCAGCCTTTTCTTCGGCCGGAACCGTGAAAAAGAGGGGAAATACGTGTTTTCCGGATAAAGCAAATCGGGAAAAGCCTTGTGCCGTCTGCGTTTCCGGGCCTGCGGAGGTCGATCGGGAGGTCTTTTTTCCGGTTTTACTGCGGAAAATAGCCGAGGATCTTGTTGGCAGCGGCAATCTTGGCGCTGTAATCGAGGTGGGTGTAGATGTTGCTGGTCGTTCCGATGTCGCTGTGGCCCAGCCACTCCTGAATATCCTTGAGGGCAACACCGTTGGCATAGAGAAGGGTCGCGCAGGAGTGCCGCAGATCGTGGAACCGGATACGCCGCAGCCCGTGGCTCTCCAGAAACTCCGGGAATGCCTGTGTGAGATACCCCGGCTTGATCCGGTAGCCCATAGGGTTCACATAGATGTAATCCCGATACGTTTCGCAGTAGCAGCTGCCGCACAGCTCCCGGTTCTCCGCCTGCTTTCTTTTCAGCTCCATGAGCAGAGCCTCAAAGGGCGGCACAAGGGGAAGGCTCCGGTGGGAGGACTTGGTTTTCGTCCGATCCTTTGCCACCTCCACATATTTGCCGTCGACGAGGGTCTGGGTTACAGTATGACGTATGGTGATGACTTTCCGGTCAAAATCTACGGCATCCCATTTCAGACCGACGACCTCGCTGCGGCGGAGACCGTAGAAGGCTGCCAGGATGACCCCCAGCTCCAGATCGGTTCCCTTGACGGCAGCGAACAGTTCCTCCAGCTCCTCGCCGTTGTAGGGGACCGATTCGAATTGTGTCTTCTTCGGACGCTGGACCTTGTCCGCGGGATTGCTTTTGATCAGATCGGTCTTATAAGCATACTGCAGGGCTTTGCGGATGTTGGCATGACGGTGGATCACCGTATTTGCGCTGACGCCCAGCTCCTCCAGCTCATAGGTGTAATAGTCCTGGATGTGCTTGGGCGTCACGTCTCTCAAAAGCAGCTTTGGGTAGTTTTCGTCGAAATACGGAACGATCCTGCGGCGGATCGTCAGGTCATAGGCGGAATAGGTTGTCGGCTCAACACTGGGCTTCATCATCTTCAGCCAATCCATGAGATACTTTGTGAAGCGGATGTTGTCGCCGTATTCTCTTCCGCTTTTCTTTGCCAGGATGCGTTCCTGAAGCTCCTCATTCATTTCTTTGCGCCAAGTCTGAAGCATTTCTTCAGCCTTGCGCTTATTGTTTTTGATGGGCAGTTTTGTTGATTTGGACGGCGTTTTCTTGTTCC
>JAFSWY010000020.1 GCA_017444295.1 Selenomonadaceae bacterium
ATCCCCCTCAGCCACAAATGTGTCCCCGAATTTGTCACGCTCCACGAACGCATCATTTCTCTGCACCGTCACGTATTCCAGCTGCTCCGCCTTGGCGATCACCAAAAGCTTCTGGATGCTCACCGGCTTTTCCAGTTCCAACTCTTCCCCGTTCACTTTCACCTTCATGGAAAGACCTCCTTATATCATACTTTACATATATGTTTAAAATCTTCCATTATTATACATAGACAACTCTTCTTTGTCAATTCTTTTTCATATATTTCATAGCAGAATAGTATATTATGTAGGAAAGAATGGGAAATCAGATCACATAGAACCATGCCTCGTCTTCCTCGAAGTCCGTTTTGTTCACCACATGCTTTTTCTTGTCATAGTGAAGCTCCTGATTCTTCACACTGATCTTCGTAAAGGGCGCCACGGATTTCGTGACGAAGGCATTGCCCCCGATGACGGCTCCCTCCCCGATGATGGTGTTTCCTCCCAGAATGGATGCACCGGAGTAAATCGTTACATGATCCTCGATGGTGGGATGCCGTTTGAGGCTCTTGAGGCGTCGGCCACCCTTGGTGGAGAGCGCTCCCAGCGTGACCCCCTGGTAAATCTTCACATGGTTCCCTATGGTCGTCGTCTCGCCGATGACAATGCCGGTGCCGTGGTCGATAAAGAAGGACTTGCCGATGGTTGCACCCGGATGGATGTCGATCCCCGTGCGGCTGTGAGCATACTCGCTCATGATGCGGGGCAGCACCGGCACGCCAAGACGGTAAAGCACATGCGCCAGGCGATGCACCGTGATGGCGTATATACCGGGATAGGAGGAAATGACTTCATCCTCGCTGTAGGCTGCCGGATCGCCGTCCATGGTCGCCTGGACATCCGTTTCAATGTAGTCCCGTACTTCGGGGATCGCCTTCAGGAACTCCAGCGTAATGCGCTCCGACAATTCTTCTATGATGTGCTCATCCTCCTCTTCGCGACGGCTGTAGCGAAGGGCGATTTGAACCTGTTTGTTCAGCAGGTAGGCTATATCCTCCACCGCCAAGGAAAGGCTGCTCTGCATTTGGTAGACCCGATAGGACTTGTCCCTGAAAAACCCGGGGAATACGATACGAAACATCTTTTTCGTCAATTCCGTCACGACTTGCCGATCCGGCTGGCGGAACACATCCAGTTTGTCAATGCTGCGTCCCTTTTCGTAGTCCGACATAATGCCATGTACGGCATCCCGGATGCCTTGACTGATGATTTCCGGCATAAAAGACTCCTCCTTCTGCTAGCAAACAGCCGATGGGCTGACAGTCCCATCGGCTCTTGAAAGTTTATGCAAATGTCCGAATGGCGCGTACCAGCGCATCGATGTCATCCGGGGAATTGTAAAAGGCCAGGCTGGGACGAACCGTGCCCTCCAAGCCATAGTGGCGCAGAATGGGCTGGGCGCAGTGATGTCCCGCCCGCACGGCGATACCGTATTGGTTCAGCCGACTGCCCACGCTTTGGATGTCATGCCCCTTTAGCACAAAGGACAGCACCCCCGCTTTGCCCGGAGCCGTGCCGATGAGGGAAAGGCCGGGGATCTTTGCCAGTTCCGCCATGGCGTATTGGGTCAGCTCATGCTCATAGCGGCTGATATCCGCCATACCGATGCCCATGAGATATTCCAGAGCAGCGCCCAGTCCCACGGCATCCGCGATGCTCCCCGTGCCCGCCTCGAACTTGTTGGGTGCGGGGTTATATATGGTACGTTCAAAGGTAACGTCCTTGATCATGTTTCCGCCGCCCTGATAGGGCCTTGCTGCCTCCAGCGCATCCGTTTTCCCGTAAACCGCCCCGATTCCCGTGGGCGCAAAGATCTTATGCCCGGAGAATACGAAGAAGTCCGCATCCATGGCGGATACGTTCACCGGGACATGCGCCACGGACTGGGCGCCGTCAATCAGGATCCGCACCCCATGGCGATGGGCAATCTGTACCATCTCATGAACGGGAGTGACGGTGCCGAGCGTGTTGGACACATGGGTGGCGGACACGAATTTCGTCCGGCGCGTGAACAGCTTTTCATATTCGGAGAGGATGATCTGCCCGCTCTGGTCCACCGGAGCCACCCGAAGCACGGCCCCCGTTTCCTGGGCGATGATCTGCCATGGAACGATATTGGCGTGATGCTCCAAAAGGGTCAGGATGATCTCATCTCCCGGCTCCAGATACTGCTTGACATAGCCGTGGGCCACAAGGTTGATGCCCTCGGTGGTGCCACGCACAAATACGATATTGTCCTTGGATGGAGCTCCGATGAAATCCGCCACAATCTGCCGCGCACCCTCATAGGCATCCGTCGAGCGGGCAGCCAACTCGTGGGCACCGCGATGGACATTGGAGTTTTCGTGGCGATAGTAATGGGACAGACGATCGATGACCGCTTGCGGACGCTGTGTCGTTGCTCCGTTGTCCAGCCAGACGAGATCATGCCCGTTGATTTTTTCCGACAATATGGGGAAATCCCGCCGGATATCCTCCAGAGATTTCGTGCCGATGGTGATACCCTTTGCCTTGGCGGAGAGAGATTTCTCTGCCGTCCCGCTCCGCGCTGCGCTTTCCGCCTCCTTGGCAGAAACGACCGTCGGGCTGTACCCTGTGCTTTGCCGGCCTGTATTCGGCGTAATTTCGCCCAAATAGGCAGTGTCGGCCTTTGCGGCATCTTGCAAAACGTCATCCAGCAAACGAGCATAGTTCCCGTCGGCTACAAGAGTCTTCTCGGCTTCCGCTCCCGCCTTGGCTGCGGCATGGTCAAGGATTTGCGCATCTCCCTCATTTAGGAAATCTGCCACTCCCTTGGCGCAAACCTCGGGTTCCAGTTCCCCCGCCCAGACCAAGATATCCGTTTCCGTCGGCAATCCTGCAGGAATGGCCGAATTAGTAGTCATAGTACTCACCTACCTCCACATCCTCCAGCACCGCCAGGGCATCATCCGCCAAGATAGCAGCAGAGCAATAGAGGGACAGGAGATAGGAGGCAACGCCTTTATCATCGATGCCGCGATAGCGCACGGACAGTCCCCTGGATGCCTCATCCTTCATGCCGGCCTGATAGAGTCCGATGACTCCGCGCTTGGCCTCGCCCGTGCGAAGCAACAGAATATTCGTCTTGCCGCTTTGGCTTTTCGGTTCCTTGAGGCCATCCACAAGAAGCTTGTTCGTCGGAATGAGAGGAATGCCGCGCCAAGTAATGAAGGTACCGCCCAAAAGGCTCACGGTGACGGGAGGAACGCCGCGCTTCGTGCATTCACGCTCGAATGCGGCAATGGCGCGAGGATGAGCCAGAAAGAAGGACGGCTCTTTCCAAACCTTCGTGATCAGCTCATCCAAATCGTCCGGCGTGGGAGCGCCGTTTCTGGTCTGGATGCGCTGGGAATCTGCCACATTTTTGAGAAGACCGTAGTCGTCATTGTTGATGATCTGGCTTTCCTGACGTTCCCGAAGACTCTCGATGGCAAGGGAGAGCTGCTCCTTGGCCTGGTCGTAAGGCGAGCTGTAAACATCCTGCACCGCCGTGTTGACATTGATGATGGTGGAAATGGAGTTCAGGATATATTCCCGGGGCTTCGCCTCATATTCCACATATCCCTGCGGGATGATGTCCGATTTCTTTTCCGAGCTGCACAGCACATCCAAGGGAGTATCCCCCTCCACCACGCGGTTCACCCGATAAATGCCGGATGCCAGCCCCTTGAACTCCAGAAGCTTTGTGAGCCAGCGCGGGGTGATGGATTGAAATTGCGGCCGGGTCTTTGTGACGTCGGCAAGGTTGTAGGCAACTTCCTTGCCCAAAGCGTTGATTTTTTTCTCGTCTGCCATGATGATTCCTCCTAGAAAACAGATAGTGTGAACGATGCAAAAACTGCAAGCAGTCCTTGCACATATATATCAATACTGGGGAAAGGACTTGTCCACGTCCCTGGCCCAAGTGTTGATGCCGTCTTTCAAATTGTACATGGGACCTTGGTATCCCGCCTCCCGCAGGGTGCGAATGGCAAGGATGCTCCGCTTCCCCTCCTTGCAGATAAATACCGTATCCACCTTCGGATCGAGTTCGCTCTGGCGTCTGGCCAGCTGCCCGATGGGAATGACAACGGCCTGAGGGAACTTCACGATGGCTCTCTCGTGAGGCTCGCGGATATCCACGATGGTGATGGGTTCCCCCGCATCCATGCGCCGTTTCAGTTCCTTGGCCTCTATGCCTTCGATGGGCTCTTCCTTTTCCTCCTGCCGCAGACCGCAGAATTCATCATAATCGTATCCGACAGGCTCCGTGATGTCGGGGGATTTTCCGCAAAGAGGGCAGTCCTCCCGTTTCTCGATTTTCAGCTCCCGGAACCTCATCCTCCACGCGTCGAATACCAGCAGCCTGCCGATCAGGGAATCGCCGCCCCCCACGATGAGCTTGATGACCTCATTGGCCTGGATGGTGCCGATGATGCCCGGCAGGACTCCCACCACGCCGCCCTGGGCACAGGAGGGAACCAGTCCCGGAGGAGGCGGCGCCGGGTAGACGCATCGGTAGCAAGGCCCTTCCTTGGCGTAAAAGACCGATGCCTGCCCCTCGAACTGGTACATGGCACCGAAGACATCCGGCTTTCCCAAAAGGGCGCAGACATCGGTGATGAGATAACGGCTCTTGTAATTGTCCGTGGCATCCGCCACGATGTCATAGTCCCCGATGAGATCCATGGCATTCTTTTCCGTCAGCAGCGTATTGTATGTTTCTGTCTTGACCAGCGGATTGATGTTCTTGATGGCTTCTTTGGCCGAGGCCACCTTGGGACGGCCCACGTCCCGGGTACGGTGGATGACCTGCCGCTGCAGATTGGACGCCTCCACCGCGTCGTAGTCCACCAGGCCGATGGTGCCCACCCCCGCCGCCGCAAGGTACTGCGCCAAAGGGGTGCCCAGCCCGCCAAGACCCACGATCAGTACTCGTGCCGATTTCAGCCGCCGCTGTCCCTTGAGCCCCACTTCTTTTAGGAGCAAGTGCCTGCTATAGCGGGAAATCTCGTCATTGGACAGCTTCTCGCCCTCCCGATCCCCGATGACGCTGCCGGAGCCTCCGGCGATGGCTGGGATCAGCATGATCTCCGCGCCATCCCTCACATCGGTGTCGAAGCCCGCCGTTTCCTTGATGTTCCTGCCGTCCACAAAGACATTCACAAAGGAGCGCAGATGCCCATCCTCATCGAACAATGCCATTTCCGTATCCGGGCACTCCTTCACCAAAGCATCCATGACCTCGGAAACTGTTGCACCATCCAAGGAAAGCTCCGAGCGGTTCCCCGTGAAACTTCGCAATGTCGTGGGAATCAATACTGTCACTGCCACACCCATCATCCTCTCTCTGCCGCCGACGAACCCCTCAACATGGAAAGAGGCGCATCCTTGATTGCGACCCAAGGGGCCGTCGGCGAAAGAACTGATATATTTGTGATTTCATCCAGACAGTATTATATGCGATTCTATAAAAACTGTCAATACATATATACAAACTATGTATTATTTTTTTAATTTCTCCTAGCCAAACAAGTGCCACGCCCCGCTCTCGAAAGATGCGCAAAAAAATGGGAAAATGCGCGCGGAGAATGACACTTGTTTGACTAGGAGAAATATATATAAATGGGGGAAACGCGTTATTGGGAAACGGGCGGGAATTCCCGCGCAAGTTTCAGCCGATCTGCCGTCATGCCCTGTTCCGCCTTGGTGAACCATGCGAGCGCATAGGCTGCCGATGCTGTGTAGTCGATGGCGTATTCATTCGTGGACCATGACATCAGCACATCCAGATATGCCTTTGCAGGGGCAACGTTGCCCTCTGCGAGGAACTTCGTCTGGTCGGGATCGCCGCCTCTGAC
>JAFSWY010000219.1 GCA_017444295.1 Selenomonadaceae bacterium
AAAAACCTGGTCGCCGCCGACGGTGCCAGACCCCCACGACCATGCTCCTAAAGCGATTTTTGGCAAGTTTTTCATGTTCCCCAGCCTCCTGCTTTCAGTACCAATCATAAAGGATACACTCTATAAAACTGACTCTAAGTAAGTAACATCTTGTCATTTATCTTATATCTTAAACGTCAAGTTGTCAATATATTGTCCAAAAAAAATTTAGGCATAAGCCTACGGTTTCATCGATAACAAGGCCGCCGGATTTTCCACATACACCCGCCTCATCTCCCCTCGCTCCGTCAGAGCCGTATCTAGGGCTTGTTTCTTCTTCAGGAGCACCGGTGCCGGGACGTAGGGATAATCGCTGCCATATAGGATATGTTCCCTGTCCGTGATGGCAAGGAGCATGTCCATTTGTCCCGACGCGCATGGATGCGCTAGTGTCGGCGCAGGCGCAGGATGCGCCGCTTTTGCGCCGATGGGCATGGGGTCTCCCGCCAGATCGAAGTAGAGCCCGCCCATGCTTTTCTCCATGTTCACAGGCTCCATCATGCCTAGCCCTGCCAACATAGTGAACATAGCCTTGGCTCTGCTTTTCATGTAAGGGAGAAAGGAGCCGCAGTGAGGAACAACCAGTCGGACATCCGGGCAACGATCTAGGGTGCCGTTGGCCAGAAGGTTCAGCACCGCTCTGGTGGTATCTGCCGGATACTCGAAAAGTGCCATCACCCTGCCCGTCACCACATCTTCCCATGGCAGCTGGCGGGCAGGGCTGGGATGCAGGATAACCAAGGACTTGCGATGGTTCAGCTCGGCAAAAACTTCCTCAAGGCAAGGATCACCCAGATAAACGCCGTTGGAATTGCTTGCCACTTTTACCCCCAAAGCCCCCAGTTCTTCCATGGCATAGCGGATTTCTTCCAGAGAACCTTCCACATCGGGAAAGGGAAGGGTCGCCACGAAGCCGAATTTATCCGGATATTCCTCCGCAAGCCTTGCCATTTCTTCGTTGATGGCTCGGGCAACCTTGCGGGATTGTGCCGCATTGCCCCGGTAGATGTGGGGTGTAGGCAAAGACAGAATGCTGTAGTCGATTCCGGCATCGGCCATGAACTGGAGGTGCGCCTCTTTAGACCATTTCGGCAGGGGATAGCCTTCTTCGGCAACAGGATCAATGTCCAACGCCTCCATGCCACGGATATAAGCGGGCAAAATAGCATGGCTGTGAATATCCACCTTCCTGCCAGTCGGCAACGAAGGTCCTGTATTTTCATGTTTCACCGGCTTTGCCTCTGCCCTATTGGCATTACCTCCTGCGGCGGCACCAATCAGTGAGAGCACACCAAGCCCGCCGATTTTTAGAAAATCCCTTCGATTCATAGGTCATGCTTCCTTTCCACGCTTCCCGCTGCAAACAATTTCAGAAGACAATGATAGGTCAATTCATAGACTGAATGGTATTTGAAGTTTAACCCTGCCTCCTCCATGGCCTTCCTCTGCTTGTCCGTAACCACGGCGTAGGGATAAATGCCGTACATGAAGGGGAAATAGGCGTAGATGAACTCCTCACGGTTCTTTGACCTCATATCCGGGCAATGCCGCTCTAAGCAATGGTCGAAGGCTTGCAGGGTTTTCCCGTAGGAACGCTTGAACTCTACCAAATTTTCTATGCGGCTGTTTTCCTCCATGTCATAGTGGTTCATGGACAGAAGCTTCAGCAGTCGCTCCCGTTTCTCCAAGGAACGGGCAAGAGCATCTGCCAGTTCTTTGCGGGTGAAGGTCTTCCGTCTTCTTGCCAGGGCCTCCATTTCCTCCGCCCAGGAATCGTACTCCCGTTGCATGAGTGCCAAGAAGATTTCTTCTTTGGTATTGAAGTAGTTATAAATGGATGTGCGGTTGAAGGACGTGACGTAACCGATTTCCTTCAAAGTGATGTCCTTGAAATTCATGGTTTCGTAAAGTTGGGCGCAGGCATCGATGATCTCTTCCCGCCTTGCCAGTAGGAACTCCTCTGATACTTTTGGCATACTATCCTCCCTGTGACTGTAATCTATATATACTGACAAATAGTAATTTACCTTATGTCAGGTTTATTTTACACTGAAGATGACGCACTGTCAATATATAACCTAAAATTTTTTCAAATCCCCGTCCCATCCCGGAACACAACCGTCATGCCGCCGTCCACACCCACCGTCACATAATCCACCATCGCGCCCCAGAGCCGCTCATCGAACTCCGCGACAGGCTCTCTCTGCGCCTCAAGCGTCCTGATGAACCCCGCCAGCCTCTCGCCCTTGGTTGACCGCTGGGCAATGGTCGCCGTCACCTTGTCGAACCGTGCCTTGGCTTTCTCGTACCGCTCCACCAGCCCGTTGTAGCGTTTCTGGTAATCCCCCTGGTCTTGGGCAATCCTCGCGTTCTCGGCAATGCAGTTCTGGGTCATCTCCACCAGCACCGCCAGCTCCTGCCCCAAGGAGGCTTTCTCCCGCTCCAACTCCGTGGTGTCGCAAAGGGTCTGCCGGACAAGCCTGGCATTGGCGGCAATCTCCTCCGACGCGCAGGATGCGCTAGTACTGGCGCAGGAGCGTGATGCGACGTTTGCGCCAGCCCGCTCCGTCACCAGCTTGTTGAAGGCTGTGACGAAGGCCGTTTTAATTTCCTCCTCGGTAATATGCCACCGGCATATTACCCATGGGGCGTTTGGCACTTATGCCCGTCATATTTCTTGTTGCAGCGATAGATGCCCCTGCGGTACTTGTCGGTGCTGTGCCATACCTTGGCTCCAAAGAAGCCGCCACACTCGCCGCATTTTATCTTGCCGGAGAAAATGCTCACACCGCTGTATCTGCCTCCCTCCCGCTTGCGCCGTGCCATCTCCGCCTGCACCATCTCGAAGGTTTCCGGGGCAATGATGGCGGGATGGCTCTGCTCCACGAAGTAGCTGGGGACTTGCCCGGTGTT
>JAFSWY010000220.1 GCA_017444295.1 Selenomonadaceae bacterium
AAACTTTGCGGAATGCTTCTTGCAGTGCTCAAATACCTCTTCCAGATGTTTGTGGGTAAAAATCTCGCCTCCGACAAACTGCAGCCACTCTATTTTGTCAAAAAGCTCAAACAGACGATCAATGTCTGCCTTCATCTCCTCCACCGTGGCCTTAGGCGGACTGGCAAATTCCGGCATGTGGTTTGAGCATAGTTTGCACTTCAATGTGCAAACAAAGGTTGGCACGATGGATACCCGTTTTGTCCTAAGCATTGGACTCCCCCTCATAAATCGCATAGAGAACTGTCTCGGTATAAGTAATGGAATAGTGCCTGAGGTACAGTTTGTATTCCGGCACATAGTCCAGAATGAGCTCCGGGATTTCCCAGATGTCCTCCGGCTTGTGATAGACGCAGATAGCCAGTCGCGGCTTCTGCTCCCGGATGATGCGCTCCGCTCCCCGCAAAGCCGCAAGTTCCGAACCCTCGATGTCCATCTTGAGGAAGGTTGCTTTCCTTCCCTTCAGCACATCATCCAACCTGCGCACCTCGACCTCTATCTCTCCCGTTTCGGAAACGGTTGCGCTTCCTGCATCGCTGTCACACAGGGAGAAATGCAGTTTCCCGTTCCTGTCATAGCACCCGTAGGGGAAGAACTCCACGTTCCCATGGCCTTCCAAACGTTTTCTGGCCAAGTCATAGGAGGCAGGATTTGGTTCGAAAACATAGGAGTGTCCTTTAGGGCAATGGTTAAGAAAGTGTCGCGTGGTTTCCCCATCCAATGCTCCCACGTCCACGAAGTACTGGTCCTTCAGGTCAAAGTACTGGTCCTCCAGGTCGAAGTATTGGCGCGGGGAATAGGCAAACTGGAAGGAAAGCCCATGCGCCTCCAGTTCTTCCGCAATTTCCCGGCAAAGCTCCTCTTTCCCAACGGTAACGATAATCTCATATTCCTTGCAGTCTCTCCGTTGAAGGAACTCCTCCAGGGAGACAATCGGGTGGCCCTCAATCTCGCCGGTCCTGAACTTGTCAATCACAAAGGTATCCCGCTTCATGCAGCGAAGCAGCCATCCTGCCCCTGCACCTGCACCGTAGAAGCAAAACTTTTTTTCCCGCAGCCTCCCTGCATTGGGGAAACTCTCACAGACCATCTGCCAGATTTCGTCTTTGTCCCCCGTCAAAGAAAATAACAACCGTCGCTTGAAGATACTCCTTGAAAGGTCATCCCCAAGGGCAAGATAGATTCTTTTCGTCCGCTTGTCCCATGCATTCATTCCAAGCTCTCCCTCTTCCTTCATTGCCGTATGTATTGCTCCAGCCATTCCTTCTCAAATCCCTGCAGCCACGGCGATTGAGCAATTTGTATTCGGGCAGGGCGCATCCCTTCGATAAGCTGGTCACGAATCTCATAGCAGTCCTCAAGCCGCAGTCTTGTGACTTTCTCCACCATGGAGAGCATGAAGGACCAGCGGAAATACTCCCACTGCTCCCTTGCCTCGGGGAATTTCTCCGACAGCCACCGCGTCCGCTCGTCATAGACCCCAAGGTACTCCCGCAGCGTCCCCGCATCCAGCAGGATGTGGTTCTGCGTCCAGGCAGAGTTGTTCCCCCCATGGCGCTCAAACCAATATTTTGCCGTTCCATCATAGGCAATGCGTTTCGCCTCCGACAGGACCTGCGGCATCATGTCGATATCGTCATACTTCCCCGTTTCCCGGAACCGGCAATGCTCGAAAAGTTCCCTTCGGAAGAGCTTCCCCGGAAATGCCACATTGTACTTCCCCCGCCAGAAGAGCGTCACCAGCGCCTCCTGCGGCGTCATGACCTTCTTCTCCTTCGTCTCTGCCCCCACTGCCCCACAGATGGCGACATCAGCATCACTCTCCCGAATGAGCCTGTGCAGGAACTCCAGATAGTCCGACTCACAGAGGTCGTCATCATCCACGAAGCCGATATACTCTCCCTGCGCCAGGTCCAGCCCGGCATTCCTCCCCTTGCCGATATTGCCGCAGGGAAGGTGCACGACGCGGATGCGCGGATCACGCTTCGCTGCCCTGTCGGCAATCTCGCCGCTCCTGTCCTCCGATCCGTTGTCCACGATGATGAACTCGAACTCGCGGAGAGTCTGGGCCAGGATGCACTCGATCATCCGCGGCTCCAGGGATTCCCTGTTGTAGGTCAGCATGATGACACTGAGTTTCATACGACACGTCCTTTGCAATACTCATAGATTTTCATTCCCGCCGTACCGTCCGGGTTCTCCGCAAAGTCCCGGAATATCTGCATCTGCAGTTCCCGGTAGTCCGCCGCCTCCGGGTATTCCTCCGGATGGACGATGAAATGCAGGAACCGCTCCAGGAAATGCCCGTAGCGGATGTTGTGAAGCAGGTCCTCCTGGACGAAGTTGTCCCACCAGATGCAGAAATTCCACCGGGGGTTCTCCGGATGGAGGTTCGCCCCCTTTCCCGCCTTCATGTTCGCTATGCGATAGAGGAGCGGCTCCCGGAAGGTCTTTCCCTCGTCTACCCTGAACCCTTTCCTGAGCCTGCTGGGCTTGCATATGGTAAAGGGCATTCCGACGGCAAGGCACAGCCAGGAGAGGGAGGACTCCCAGGTCAGGCAGCCGTCGCTCCAGGCAAGGGCACGGTACAAGTCCGCTGTGTCATCATAGATGCCTTTCCGTCCCTCCCGAAAATCCGCAACGATTGCCTCGTATTCATCGACAATCTCCGGGGCTTTTCGATGCAGGGTACTTTCCAGCAACGGATGCGGACGCCACCATAGAACGATATCCTCCCGTGCAGAGACCGTCTCGATGACTTCCCGGATACCGCCGAGGAATTCATCGTCATCCACATCCTCCACATGCAGTGTCAGACTGTAGAGAAGCACCTTGCGGCCGCCGATGCGGTGCTGCCATTCCTCCGGCAGGGAACTGTCCTCCCGCCGTGCCATGACAGCCTTGTCAAACTTTGCGCTGCCAAGGGTTGCGATTTTCTGCCGTTTGACCTCCTCCAATGCCCAGTCTCCCACGTCCTGCCAGAGGCTTTCCATTACACAGGAGAGAAGAGAAGCAAACTCCCTGGAATAGGCAACCAAGACATCCGCATGCCAGTGTACGGGTAATGAGTAGGCACCGGATGCTCGTGGATCAAACTTGCTGCAATCCCGTGGTGTCCATATGGGAATCCCATAGTCCACATAGACCAGCAATTCCGTCTGCCCCTTCAAATGCTCGGAATAGTATCTTGGATCCACGGATGTGACCAGGTTGGCATTGTCGTAGGGCGAATGGATAAAAATGATGTCCGGATGCATGGCCTCCAGATCAAGCTCCCGCCAATCCATGGCAGAGACCTCCTCCGGAAACAGATCCCTTTCGCAATGCCATTCCTTCGGGCTGTCGTCCGGATTCTTCTCGTAGTAGGGAAGGGGAACCACATATACATTGCAGGATTCCCTGTCCGACTTTGCCGCACGCCAGATGCTCTCCATGCTGTCCCACATGGCTGCCTTGACGGGGAGGAACACGATTTCCTTCTTGATCTCCTTTTCCCTGCGCAGTTCCTCCAGCAGGCACCGCAGGAGCTCCCGGGACATTTCCATGAAGATTGGCAGTCTCCGCTTGGAGAGACTTGCCCCAATGGCATCGATGAGCTCATCAAGGCAAGCAGATCTGGCTCCGGACAAATGCTTCCTGCAGGATGACCTGACCTCCTCCAGCCGCCCATTGCGCTTCCGGCCGTACTCAAAGGCTGTGTCTCCAATGCCTCCCGTCTCCATGTACTCCATTTCGAGGATTTCAATGAGCCGTCCCTGCTCCTTCCTGTCCATCATGAAACTCGCATCCTCCTGCATAAAATTGGGCATACCTGCCCAAATGTCCACGAAAGTACACTTTAATGGACAGTCTTGCAAAACAGAATTCATCGCGAGTTATGATAGCCTTAAACTTCAAGCAATCACTTGAAATTTAAGGCTTTATGCTTTATAATAAGTGCATTGCAGAATTTGGACTTCGATGTGTCCATCAAAGTGTACTTTTATGGACAGTCTTTGTGATAAAAAAGAGCGTACAACTTCTAACGGTTGATTTTCCGTCAAAAGTTGTACGCTCTTTGTTGTTTGTGAAAAAATGGTGCTGTTGCATAAGTGCTCTAGCACATGCAATAGTCTTTCCTTTTTATTGCAGTCAAAATGCCAAATCCTCAATTGCCTGCGCCGCGCCCAAAATGCCGATAACCGCATGCTCAAAGGTCAGCCCGCCCTGAAGATACACATTGTAGGGGAGACGCAGGGGGCCATCGGCGCTGAACTCGATGGAAGCTCCCTGTACGAAGGTCCCTGCCGCCATGATGACCTGGTCGGCATAGCCCGGCATATCCCAGGGCTCCGGTGCGGCAAAGGAATCCACCGGGGAATATTTCTGGATTCCCCCGCAGAAGGCCTTCAGTTTTTCTGCCGAGCCAAGTTCAATGGCCTGAATGATATCCCCTCTTTCCTCCGAGGGTAATGGAAGTGTCTTATAACCGAGCCTGTCAAACATCCCCGCCGCAAAAACAGCTCCCTTGATGGCCTGGGACACCACATGGGGCGCAAGGAACAACCCCTGGAACAACAGGCGATTGTTGGACAGGCTTGCCCCCAGCTCATCCCCCATACCGGGAGCAGTCAGACGGTAGGATGCCAGCTCTACAAGCTCCTTTTTCCCAACGATGTATCCACCGGTGGGCGCGATGCCGCCGCCGGGATTCTTGATGAGGGAGCCTGCCATGATATCCACGCCTGCCTGCGTCGGCTCCTCCACATCCACAAATTCCCCATAGCAATTATCGACAAAGCAGATACAGTCGGGCTTGACGCGCTTCACCTCTGCCGTGATTTCCCTGATATCCCCAATGGAAAGGGGGGAACGCATGCTGTAGCCCCTGGAACGCTGGATGAGCACCATCCTGGTATTGGATTTCAATTTGCCGGCAATCCCTTTGATGTCCACCTTCCCATCTGCCATGGGAAGCTCATCATAAAGAATGCCGAATTCCTTCAACGACCCGGGACTCGGATTGTCGTAGCCGATGACCGTCTGCATGGTGTCGTAGGGCTTTCCCGTTAAGGATACCAGTTCATCCCCGGGGCGCAGGATGCCAAAGAGCACCGTGGCAAGGGCATGGGTGCCGGAAACGAACTGCGTGCGCACCAATGCCCTTTCCGCCGCAAAAATGCGGGCGTAAAGTTCCTCCAGCTTTCCCCTCCCGATGTCATCGTAGGCATAGCCCGACGTCGTATTGAAATGGGCATCCGACACCTTGCACTCGCGCATGGCATCCAGTACCTTCAACGTATTTTTTTCGGCAACTTCCTCAATCCGACGAAAGAAGGGGGCAGATTCCTCCAGAACCTGCTGCTTCAAATCCAACAATCTCTTTGAAAACTTCATCTATCCTGCTCCTCTATCCTG